>JBIJBX010000264.1:0-3463 GCA_044344995.1 Oligoflexales bacterium
TATCGACATGTTATCACGCCACAGTTGATTGTGAGTTCCATCACCGTGCTTCGTGTCGCCTATTATGGGCCAACTTAGATGTCTCAAGTGGCGTCTTATCTGATGGTATCTTCCTGTCTTTGGTTTAGCCTCTATGTAGCTGTAGCGGCTCTGCGGAAATTTCTCATTGGCCCAGGGTAGGGTGATTTGGGCTAGGCAGCGAAAACTTGTTTCGGCTTCAACCATATTTTCATGAACTCTCAGTGGTTCGTTGCAGACCACGTTCTTTGCAAAACCACGGGAGATGCAGTGATAGATTTTCTCTGTCTCACGAGATTGAAATTGTTCACTGAGAAATCTCAAGACATCTTTATCAGTGGCAAATAGCAGTACGCCACTAGTGCCGCCGTCCAGTCTATGGACCGGGTGAACTTCCTTGTTGATTTGGTTACGAAGTGCCTGAAGCACGATCGGGCGGTCACGATTAAATTCATTACGGTGGACGTCCCAGCCTGAGGGCTTATTAACTGCCACGAGTTCATCATCAAGGTATATAATGTCTAAACTTGAGTCCATTGAGTCCTCGGGTGCAAGTTTTCCATCATGAGTTAGCATTAATTCGCCTAGAGATCCCTTCTTTAATATTTTCCTAATTTCATTAGTACTGAGTCGTCCGAGATGACGGACCTAGTCAGGCATTCTGAAATGGCTTTAAAACCAAATAAATACAGTGCCTTAAATAAAAAAAAATAGTCTCAAGTTTCGGCGCGTTTGGCCGATCTAAACTAGATGAATATCCCGAGCCCTTGATGAAGGAATCTATTATGAAAGTGACGAGACTTTTGATTGGAATCATAGCCGCGCTCGGGATTGGTCTTTCATCTTGCAGTAAAGTCTCTTCCGTTTCAAGGGGCGGGGCATCAGGTGCTTCCAGCCATGAAGTTGAGGTTTCAGGAACAATCTCAGACGAGGAACCTGTCGAGTTTGTTCAGGCCTCGGAGGCGGTTCAAATTGGTGGGGTTAATTTAACGGCCGCCGTCTCCTATGACGTTACGGCGTATTTACTCGATGCAGCGGGCGTAAAGAGCTTGATTTTTAGTGGGTCTTTTTCTGAGCCACGATTTACATTTAGGTCAATAGTACCTCGTCGCTATATTGTGCTGGATATTATCAGACGACCCGATGGTGGGAAACTAGGCGCAGTACTGCCGCCCCCTGTTGGGAGCATCAATGCAAATGTTCTAGTGGATGGGACAACTACGATCGCAGCTAAGATGACAGAAGTGATTGCCAGTAAGGCTTCCAGTGGTGATCAGGAAGCGGTGACTGCGCTGACTAGCGGCAGTGTCTCTGTGGCAGATCTTCTCATGGTGGCTCAGAGTGTTCGAACCACCATTAAAGAACAAAAAGAGCAAAACCGGGGTTCAGCCATTGATATTTCGACTCTCGCCAGAAACCTTGTCCAAAAATCAAATGCGCTCATGGCGACCTTAAATGCCGAGGGCCAGACGACTGTAGCCGTGACCAAAAAGCTATCTGAAGCCTCATACCAGTCAATTTTCGGCGCTGATGCCGGTACGGCGTCTCCTGGTGTTTTGGCTTACCGTACGCGTCCAGATCTAGGTGCCAGTGCGTCATCCCAGGCAAACGTGGCTTACGAGGCTATCAAGGCATCGACTTCAGATAGTATGAAGCCTGTGGATGAGGCGTTTCGGGCTGAGGCGACCGCTTACAGAACTGCCGCGAGCGTCGCAGCTGCTGTCGCTTCACAAACTCAAGTAACAAATACCTTTAAGACTGTATTTGAGTCGTGCTCAGAGACCCCTTCGGGCTGCGCAGTTACCACCTTCTCACCCCCTGTGGTGTCACCGACCTCAACAAGCACAAGTGCGGCCACTCCGGCAATTCCAGTTATAACGATATCATCACAACCGGCACCTCAAACAACCACAAATGGGTCGGCAAGTTTCTCTGTAACTGCAAATGTGAGTGCTGGAGCTAGTTTGACCTATCAGTGGCAAAAGAAAGACAGCAATGGTCAAAGCTTTATCAACTTATCCAATCAGACAAGCCCCACACTAAGTTTGACGTCCTTGGCCCGCTCAACCGACCACGGCGACATGTTTCGAGTCATTATCAGGTCTTCTGACGGTGTCAGCAGCATGACGTCGAATAGTGCAACATTAACGGTCGAAGAGGCACCCGGCGCTCCTACAAGCGTCACGGGCATTGGCGGTGATACAAAAGTTGACCTAACTTGGTCCGTACCCTCGAGTGATGGCAGTAGCGCGATAACTGATTATGTTATCCAGTATTCTTCAAATAGCGGTGGCTCTTGGACCACATTTGATGATGGTGTATCCGTATCCGCTGCAGTATCCGTCACGGGTATTGTCAACGGTACCAGCTATATTTTTAAAGTAGCTGCAGTCAATGGTACCGGAACGGGAACCTATAGCAATAATAGCCCGTCGGTCATACCGATCCCGCCAGCTTGCGCAGGCGACTGTTACCTGGAAGGCTCTGAGCCAAATTATGCACAAGGACTGGCGCTTGGCGCTGAGCGCCAAGGCCCAGGTGGCTCGATTATCTCATTGCAGGACGGCGCAGGTGGATTCAAAATCTGGAAAGAGAAAGACGGAACAAGAATTCTTAATGCAACAGGTTTCATAGCTAATGGATGGCAAAAGGAACTTTCCAGAAACGGGATGTCTTTTGTTACAAGTGATTTTACTTTAAGCTCTATTGTCGCAGGCAGGGTTTGCCCACCCAATGTGTTCATAGACTATAGCAACATGACTGAAGCCGGTCGATGTTTATACTACGACGCTGGAAATCCCATTCAACAACTGACAGCCGCAGGCGGTGTTGTTGGCGAGGACCAATTGGTTAACTGGAATGAAAGCAACTCCGGACGAGGATCTAGTCCATCATACTACGAGGGTAACATTAAAACCTGTGCTGACAAGGGTATGAGGCTTCCTGCCGCGTATGAAACTACGATGAATATTCCAGGAAATCCACCCGCTGGCGACAATCTGGACGCTCCCCCAAGTTGGGCTGGTGGTGCGCATGGTGTACCTAAAGTAGGCAGTCATACTTGGACAGCGTCAGCTGATGGCATAGCGAGGTATGGCAACTCATTTTTTGGCTTTTTTATTTATCAGGATTCTTCATCTGAATATTCAATGGGTGGGAATAGCTATGCAGTGCGCTGTGTTTTGCCCAATGATGCGGCAATGATTCCTTAAGAGGTAACTGGCGTGGAGGGTCTATCTAGTAACGCACAAATCACTGTAAGTTGGGTAGCGCCCGTCAGCCTAGGGGCGAGTTCAATAACAGATTATACTGTTCAGTATTCGGCTGACAGTGGTGCGACCTGGCTCACGTATGTAGATGGAGTGTCAACAGCAATAACAGCAACACTTACGGGACTAACTAACAATCAGTCATATTGGATAAGGGTATCGGCTGTGAACAACGC
>JBIJBX010000059.1:0-12188 GCA_044344995.1 Oligoflexales bacterium
ATGGTTTTAGGACAGAGGTCGTCTAGGCGTCAAGGGATTATTGGGAGTCAGAGCAAAATCCAGAGCTCCCCGTTGAAGCAAATGTGACTAAAAGAACAAAGATGGGGCATAGCTAGGGAGGGCTAATAATGCAGCTAATGAAGCGTCTCAAAAATTGGGCAAATGAGGTTTTCCCCATTAATAATGGATCTTTAGAGAGTCAGTCGAAGGCTGTATTTGATGCCCGCCTGGGCCGCTCACGGCAGGACCTTGGACTAGTTAAATCCCGGCCCATGTTTCTGGAAGATCGCTATCAAATTGTGCAAAATCGCGGCGAGATCGAAACGATATTTGATCAGCTACGTGAAAAGCTCGTGGGGCTTTGTGATGCAGTGAGTTCAGCATCCCGCGCCCAGGGAAGCGGGCGTGTGGTTTTGCGCCAAGTGGGAATGACCAATGACCGAAGGCCCTATTTATTCATGAAGCCTATGAGTGAATCGGGTTGGTTGTTTGAAATGGCGCCGGCGGGATGGCGAGTCAGTCAGGCCGAGCAAATAATCAGCAGAGAAATGTTCATGCGAAGTCACGATGATCCCTGGGATGTGGCCACAGTTTGGAAAGACCCGAAAGGTGTTGGTCTGACTAGGGTTCAAAGTCAGCGCTTTGGTCGTGAATTGATGACCGTCTCCGAGTACGAGCGACGGGTTTATGATGCGATCAAGGATATAGTTGCGTCGGGCTCTGACAACTAAAAATCCAAGGCATATACAATTAACCGGGTAATCGTTAATCTAGGAAGCGAATAAAAGAAAACACCGCAAAAAGGGATTTAGCGCATGGAAGCTCAGTCGCATCAAGGTTTTGATTTGGTCCAGCAACTGCTTGGCATAACCGCGCTCGGTACTGAGTGGGTGCTGTGGCTTTTGATAGCTCTCAGTGTGGTCAGCATCGCGGTGATCATTGAGCGGGCTATGTTTTTTCGCAAAATGAACATCGATTTAGCCGAATTTACCAGTCAGTTGACGAGGGCGCTTGAGTCGAATGACTGGGTGCAGATCAAAAAAATCTGTGAAGCCTCGCCAGCCTTGGCCTGTCAAACAGTTCTTAAAGGCGTTGAGGCGAGGGAGCGAAGCGTCCATGCCATGGAAGAGACCATGAATGGCTATATGATTGGCCAGAAACCAAAGTTGGATCACGGGCTCATGATCTTGGGGACCCTCGGTAATAATGCCCCTTTCATCGGTCTGTTTGGAACGGTCTTGGGGATTATCATCGCATTCAGAGATCTTGCCCTAAACCCTCAAGGCGGAGCTGCGGTTGTGATGCGTGGTATCTCCGAGGCTTTGATCGCTACTGCGGTGGGCCTCATCGTGGCCATTCCAGCGGTCATTGCCTACAATTATTTCCAACGCGTGGTCAAACGCCACGTGAGTGCTGCCGATGCCGTGAGTCGTCTTCTTCTGTCACACAAGCAATAAGGGTAAATTCCATGGCTGGTGGCTCTTTAGATCAAGATGACGGTGAGATCACTGGAATCAATGTCACGCCCTTGGTGGACGTTATGTTGGTACTTCTGATTGTTTTTATGGTGACGTCCACTTACATCGTGCAACAGTCCATTCAGGTGCAGCTACCCAAGGCTGATACGGGTGAAAATACACCAAAAGTGAAAAATCTCGCTTTTGTGGTCGACAAGTCAGGGGCTCTCTTCCTTGATGGAAAACCCATCCAGCTTGAAGATATCGCCACACGCGTACAAGCCGAAAGATCCGTAGATGCAAATGTGCAATTACAGGCGTTGGTGGCTGCTGACAAAGAAACACCCCACGGATTTGTTGTGGGTTTGATCGATGCTGTCAGGCGGCAAGGTATCACTGATCTGGCCATCAATGTGGAAAAATCAGGCCTTTAAAGGTTATTTTGCGGTTTTTACTTTTTGCTTAATGTCGATTTTGAGGTGTTGTTCCCCAGGGGTGGCTGGTTTTGGGGCAGCATTGAAGGCCTCTGCCTGAGCTATTTGCGCGGCGACCTGCATCTGTGCCAGTTTGAGTTGAACCTCTTGGGCGGATTCCAGTAATTTCTGCTCTTTTTCTGTTTGCAGTCGTGCCAACTGCTCTTCTTGCTCATTAATGTCATGAGGTTTCGGCGACATGGACGGAAAATTTGGCTTAAATGGTTTTGGTTTAAGTGGCGAAAGCTCCTTGCTCGCCAGGGCTGATAAGGGCTCGTCGGGTTTTTGATGATTTGTTTTTTTTGCGGGATTTTCCGTTGGATGTAAAAGATTCATCTGTTGGTCAGTTTTTGACGCGGAGATTTCTTTGAATAGAGAGTCTACGTCTTTTTTGTGCTGATTGGCTTTTTCGTTGAGCAGTTCTGAAGACTCCATTTTATCCTCCTCGATTTCCAATCTTTTCCAGGGGAGGGGGACGCGATTTAAATTATAGCCCACAGCCGCAAGAAGTGACTTTGCTTTTTTGTAAAAATATTCTGTGGTCTTTAGTTCGGCGACGTTGTCGGCGCGCATGTTTTTATCCAGTTGCCGCGAGTCAATTATTTTAAATAGTTGTTGTTTTCCTGTATTAGATAAAACCGCGGACTGTAGTTCTGCTAGTTGGTGACGGAATTCAATTAGATTTTCGCGTTCTTTTTTCTCCAGGTTAAGCCTTAGTCTTTCGTGATTGTCGACTACTTTTTGAAGCTCAAATAGCCGCGACGGTAAGGGTTGAACGTTCGTTTTGAAGCCTTGGGCGCGTAAGAGTAGCAAAGCCTCGTCTCGGGCATGTTCGTGTTCCTCATAATCCTTCCATACTCGAGCATCAAATAGCCTGGCTACCAACGCCTCACTCAGTTGGCGAAGTACGGCATCTTTTTGCACAAAAGCGGTCTCTTGTTGGAGTTGAAGAAGGTCTTGTTGGTTCTGGATGTGAAGACGCTGTGCCTCCGCTTGCTGTTCAATAGAAATTTTGCTGAGGGATTTTTTTATTTCCGTGAGATGCCTCTGGTTCCAAGCATGGCGGATGAAGCCAAGCTTGTAGCCAAGTGCCTTCATGAAGCCCTCGAGCAGTTCTTGTTTGTTAGTGATGGTTTTGCGATCGAGTTTGTCGATCCATTCGCGCCATTCGACATCCGCACGGATGAGCTGCTCTTTACGAATTTTTTGTAGTTCTTTCGCAGCGGCTATATTGGCAGCAACACGCTTATCGATGGTCATTTCGGAGAGTGTTTTAGAGTGTTCGGTGTCAGTCAATTTTATTGACGCGAGCTTATCTTGTCGCGCTGCTCGGCGATTGATTTCATCAAGAAGCATGGCTTGCTTGTAGACGTCTTTGAGCCACTGCCAGTCGTTAAGGGTTAGGGGCGCGTCTTGTTTTGTTGCCTCCTCGATTTTTTGTAATGAGATTTCCTTATCGACGCGCGGCATATGCTTATTTTCGTCAGTCGCTTTCAGACCGACAGTTTCTTGTTGGTTTTTGATTTTTTCTAGGGATACAAAATCCGTGGATTTGATTGGCTCTTTCAAATCCAAAATCGGTTCTGTTGCTTTGATTTTCATGGTCTAACCACCTCGAGGCTTTCGAAGTTAAGACCTTTCCTTCGGGTCCTTTCGAAGCACTCCAGTGATTGGTATCGACGGGTTAGGTAAGTTATTTATGGGTTTAGGGCCGTTTTTGGATAAAACCCCATTTTATTTGAAAAAATCCAATAAATTCAGACAGATGAAAATGTCACTTTTTTAGGCTGCGCCAGTCGGTTGCAAGCTTAAAGCGGTTTTCACGTCGGCCGCCTTTAGCAACAACCTGGTATTTCGTTAGTAAGCCGTTGCGTACCAGGTCGTCCACCACCTGGGCGCTGAAACCATTGGCATTCAGCTCGCCCATGGAAATATCCCGGCCATGCCGGTGCCGAAAATCATCGAGTACTTTTGAAATTCTAGCAGTGGTGAATTGATCAGTCATAGCACTGTCATTTGTGGCATTAAAAGGCAGATATTTCATCACAAAAACGATGTTACTTGGGCAGTATCAGGTGTAGAATCCTAGGCCCCACTAAGGGATGCACGGGAAAATGCTAATCATGCCAAATGAATCGCAAAAATCACTCGCAGTCACGCCAGAAAGTTGCCGTGAATGGATCGAGTCAAAGGTCTTCCCCTTGCAGCCCGAATCTTACCGTAATCAGCATCCGAGTTATCCTGGTGCTGTCGGCCTAGAGATCGAAATGTTGCCGCTGATCACGGATCAACGAGGGGGACGTCCGCGTGCGGTCCCCTTACAAGGTTCGTCTGCTTCCCTGGCCTCATGGCTGAGAACGCTTGCAAAGAAACATGGCTGGCAGGCCTTGGAAGATGAAACTTCAGTCCCGTCTTTACTGATGGGTGTTCGTTTGGAGGACGACGATAATTTGTCGTTTGAGCCCGGCGGTCAGCTAGAGTTTTCGTCGAAACCTTATGCGTGCCTAAGTGAAGCCATGGCGCGCACAAAAGCCGTGCAAAATATTTTGGACCGCGAGCTTCAGCTCATGGGCGGCGTATCTTTACTCCAAGTGGGGATGAATCCCTGGCACAGTGTTGATGAAATCGGACTGCAAATGCCCAAGCCGCGTTACCGGGCCATGAATGATTTTTTCTCCCGTATTAGCGCCTATGGTCCAAGGATGATGCGACAAACCTGCACAGTCCAGGTGAACCTTGATTTCGGACCTGATGAAACCACCATGGCGAAACGTTTCCTGGCCAGTATGCTTCTGGCTCCAATCAGTGGCGCTATTTTTAATTACAGTGCATTTGAGTCAGGTCAGCTGTTGGACGTTACAGGATTTCGGCAGCGAGTTTGGCGCCATCTTGACCCGTCGAGGACGGATATTCCAAACCTCACACATTTACTAAAGAATTTGAACAAGAAGGCTTGCGTCGACACCTGGCTTGAATTTGTTATGGGTGCGCGCGTGGTGTTTGTGGCTAAAGACAACTACCGCGTGGTCCACGAGAACTTTGCTTGGTCTGATTGGTTGAAAAAAGGGATCAATGGGATGCGACCAGATCAAGGTGATTTTGAGACTCACCTGAGTTTGTTGTTCCCAGAAGTGCGGGCTAAGGGATTTTTGGAACTTAGAAGTGTCGACTGCCAATCGCGGGTTTGGCAATTTGTGCCTGCGGCTTGGTGGACGGGACTTCTCTATGATCAGCGCGCGCTGGATGAGACCCTTGCCCTTCTAGAGCCGTTTACTTCCAGTATAAACGGCATGTTACGAATGTCAGAGCAGGGGTTGAAGGATCCAACAATTCGCCACCTTGCTGAGAAATTAATCAAAGTCGCAATTGAAGGTCTTAAGCGTCTACCAAGTTGTTATTTTGGGGACGGGGCGTTAAAAACATTAGGTGTTTTTGCGGAGATTTTTGTTAACCGAGGCCGAGTGCCAGCTGATGATTTGATCTCTGAGTTCCGCCGCAAGGGTCAGCTTGATCTCGACTGTTTTCGCGCCGTCGAGGCGCACTGGTTGGAGATTTTGGCGAAGACGCCAGATCCGGAGCCATTGGTTTAGGTAATTAGAGTCTGAGGCCGTAGGTGTAAGGTCTTGGTTGAACGTACAAACGAGGAATGATTTTCATGACAGTGATCGACCACAACGTGCGCTATCAAGAATTTTTGGAAGAAGAAGGCTCCGGCGCCTCAGCGGCCGCGTTTTCAAGTGATGAGTTAAGTGGTGAGCAGCTTGATCAGTATATTGCGAATGTCGCAAAGACTGTGCGCGATAACATGAATCACAGCATTGACTCGCTGACCCCATGGTTTTTCAATAATATGCCAACAATCTATTACCAATCGACGCCAAGCGCCGAAAAGGTCCGCCATCTGCAGGCGCTGATGACAAGTGACTTGTTCGAAACAAAGCAAACGCTGACTTTGTGGGACCGTGATCGCACTAAGGTTACATATGTTGGTCCGGGTGGCGATCATCAAGTTCTAAGTGAAGTGGCTTCTCGTTTAAATCAATTCAATCTGAAGATGGGAAGCCTTTACGTTAGTCGAGACGATAAGCTTTTTATCGGCAGCTTCAGTCGAGCCGATCATTCACGCCTTGATCGTAGCAATCCCAGGATCGTAGAGAAACTCCGCCAGGCGCGTGAATTGATGCTTCGGGAGTTTCCCTCAGAGATTAAAGAGATCGACCACTATGTAGAAAATCTTGATAATGATTTTGTTATATGTTCAACAGCGGCCCGCATCCAGCTGACCTACGGGATGGTTCGCTATATGAAGTCTCACGAGGGAGCGCACACGCTCTTTGAGCCAGTGGCGGATCGTCCCACTGCCCGCCTTACGTTAGGCCTCAAAAATGGCACGCCCGGCGAGGCTATGGAGCAGATTTTTAATTTGCTCAATCGGTACGGCGTGACGTTAACCCGTATGTTTGTTGTGACCTTCAAGGAAGGTTACGAAAGCCCAATTTCTATCATTCACTTTCATGTCGCGACGACGAGTGGCAGTAAAATAGACGTCAGTGCTGTTCCGATGATTAAACTCAACAAGGCCCTGCGAACAATGGGTTGGGTTGATATGGACGAATTTTCAACTTTTATGGCGCCCCAGTATGCGTTTTCAATCAACGCAGTCAACTTGGTCAGATCGTGGGCCACATGGTTGCATGTGATGCTTGGTAAAGAAAATTCCTATTACTATAGTCAGTACAAGATCCGCACGACTTTTTTCAAGTACCCAGAGATCACCAAAGAGTTAGTCAATTATTTCAGGCAAAAATTTGATCCAAACGATCAACAAGCTCGGGATAAAGGTAAAGTAAAAGACCTCGCAGACGCGCTCAGGGCGCGCATCGAGCAAATGTCCGACGAAGTGGAACGCAATATATTTAGTCGTACCGTTTCGTTTATCGACTGCACTGACAAGACAAATTACTTCAGTCAAACTAAGACAGGGCTAGCCTTCCGGTTAAACCCAGATGTGCTGGATAAAAAGTTTTATCCAGATAGACCATACTGCATATTCTTTATTGTCGGCCGCGATTACCGCATGTTTCATACAAGGTGGAAAGATATTGCGCGTGGTGGGTTGCGCGTCGTTATGCCGCGAAATCCAACAGATTATGAGGTTGCCTTGGCGGGGCATTATGATGAGGTTTATGGCCTCTCCCATGCCCAGCAGCTGAAAAATAAGGATATCCCTGAAGGCGGGGCTAAAGGCGTGCTTGTTTTGAAACCGGGTGGAAACCGCATTGCCGCGGTTCGCGGCGGCGTCAACGCGCTTTTGGATCTACTTGTCAGAGAAGATGAGTCCCATGAGGCGGGGCAGGCCCGTATGGTGTCCTATTATGATAAAGACGACATCATATATTTGGGGCCGGATGAGAATATCACCAATGACCTAATTGAGTGGATTCCCGCTCAGGCAGCGCGTCGCGGTTATCCATACGCTGCCGCTTTCATGTCCTCCAAACCAGGTGCTGGCATCAATCACAAAGAGTATGGCGTGACCAGTGAGGGCTTGAACGTTTTTGTTGAAAATATGCTGAAGTTTCTCAAAATCGATCCACGCAAACAAAAGTTCACGGTTAAGATGACTGGCGGGCCGGATGGTGATGTGGCTGGTAACGAACTGAAGATTCTACACCGCGAGTACGGGGACAATGCCCGGGTCGTGGCCATTGGTGATGGAACCGGTGCGGCTTTTGACCCTGAAGGTTTAAACTGGTCGGAGCTCCTGAGGTTATTCAAAGCTGGTCTTGGAATCGCAGAGTTTAACAAATCAGTTTTATCCGGGAAGTCAGCTTACGTTATTAAAGCTGATACCCCAGAAAACATGAAAATTCGTAACGAACTTCATGCATCGGTCGATGCTGATATCCTGATCCCTGGGGGCGGCAGGCCCTACACAGTTAATGACAAGAACTGGGATCTCTTTATTAAAGACGGCAGGCCAACGGTTCGGGCTGTTGTCGAGGGGGCCAACATTTTCTTTACGGCAGGTGCTCGCAAGAAACTGCAGGAGCACGGCGTTTTGATGATCAAGGATAGCTCGGCCAACAAGACGGGTGTGATCTGTTCGAGCTACGAGATTATCGCGTCGCTTACGATTTCCGAGAAAGAATTTTTAGAGATCAAACCAACGTACGTTAGTCAGGTGATCGATATTCTGCGTCAAAAAGCCGATCTTGAGGCGAAGTTGCTATTTAGAGAGTATATCCGCTCTGGTGCCCGACGCACGCTAGTTGAATTATCCATGGATATCAGCCGTGAAATTAACGAAGTTACAGATGTTCTCCTGGAGGAGCTGACAAAGCGCGAAAAAGATGTCGAGCGCGATGAGTTTTTCACGGATCTCGTGCTGATGCATTGCCCGAAAATTTTGGTGGAGAAATATCGTGCGCGAATTCTTGAAAGGCTGCCTCTTGCGCATAAAATCGCGATTCTTTCGGCATACATGGCATCAAATATCGTTTACCGCGAAGGACTTGGATGGCTTGACCGAATTGCGGTTGAGCAGCGATATGCGGTATGCTTGTCTTATATGAAAAATGACAAGCTTCGCGGTGAGTTGATGGCGTCAGTGGATAAATCAAGTTTGCCGAATAAAGAAAAAATTCTTGCGATATTGCAGCGAAGTGCAACGCGCGATTTGACCATATTGGGCCTCGAGCGTCATTGAATACTTGTTTGAGATGGGATCTAAACTAAGGCTACTCGAATATAATTTCCGGTTTTCCGTCCGAAGAGATTGTCCTGTAGAAGGTGACAAGGGTGGCGTCATCGGCGGGCATGTTTTTGCCGATGCGGCGCTGATAGGACTCCCAAATCTGTTCGTGAAGTCCCATAACCTTATCCTGGCGGACTTCACTTAGGGTTTTTTTGAGCCAAGCTTTCCCCCCGGGCGCCTCAGAACGTTCTGCAGCGTTCTCGATGAGTCCATCAGTGTACATAACAACATGGTCGCCTGGCCTTAGAGTGATCTTATGGTTTTGATATTCCACGTCAGCGGAAGAACCCAGTGGCTCGCCCGGAGCGATAAGTGTTTTTATCCGTTGATCTTTCGAAAGGCGGTCGTCAGAAGATTTGCTTGGAATGAGCACGGGGTGTACGTTTCCGGCATTAGCGTACAAGCATTCTCCCGTAGTGTCATTAATTCGCATGATTTGGAATGTCATAAACGCAGAATCTGTTCCCATGTCACAAAGGATTGCGTTGATCCTTTTTAAAATACCGGTTGGTTCAATGCTCGGCGGCATCAGAACGCCAAGTTCTTCGTGGACCATTCGCGTCACGGAAAATCCGACCGCCGTTACCAGGGCTGCCGGGACGCCGTGGCCAACCGCGTCGCCGATGATCACATAACTATAGCCGTGCCGGTGAAAAGCTCCCCACCAATCACCACCACATTCTGAAGCGGGTTGGGAGTTGCCAGTGACAGTGAGTGATTCTCCAAGGTTTAAGGTGCCATTACGCAAGAAAGAACGCTGTACCAACGTCGCGACCTCTACTTCCCGTTTAATGCGTCTTTCTTCTGACTCGTTAGCAGCAGCGGAAATTGTGAGAGCCGAAGCGCCACCGACGATAATGGAAACTATGGGGAAAACAAAAGGAATGATAACGTCAGCAAAGACAAAGCTCAAAATAGAAATTACCAGCACTAGGGCAACCAGTAAAAAAATCAACACAGCGGCAACCCATGGACGAACAAAGCATCCTGCTACGAAAATGCATATACCAAGTAACAGCAAGATAAAGCCAGGATCATGGGCGTAGGAAATCCAGCGATTTGAAAATACGCTGTCGATAACGGCAGAAAGAATCAGCCCGCCAGGTAAGTTGCCGAATGGTGTTGATTTAAAGTCCGTGTTACCTGTGTACATGGCTGGTAATATCACCACAACGTCACCTGGCTTTATAATGCTAAGATCCAGACCTTTTTTAACCCTTGCGACAACGGTCATAAACGCGAAAGAGTTTTTGGCAAAAGCCTGACGCGGGGCAAAATTTGGAATGAATTCTCCAGATGAGTTCACATGAATATCGTGCCCATCGGCGGTGATTCTAGATTTTTCAAACTTGATCTTTTTTGCAATCGTTAGGCTTGTGAAAGGGAGGAATGTGTTCTCTTCAAGGGTCCGAGCAGCTAGAATCCTGCCAAATCCATTGTATTCCGCATGGCCAAAATGAGTGAATTTTTCTAAAATAGGAGCCGTTGCACCATACGCCTGATAATTAGTTGCTAGCTTGTCGTTGAAATCATCACTGAATTCCAGCAGGTTTGATGCGCTGTTTTTAATTAGTTCTGCGCTGATTGGTGAGCGAAAGCGGATGGCGTCGGGATAGCTATACGAGATGATCGATACTCGCGGTCTTGCAGCGTCCATAATTGCCCCGAACTCTTTGATTTCTTCGGCGGAGTAGTGTTTCGAAAAAAGTTTATCAACGACTATTTTAACGTCGGGGGTCTTTGATATCGACTGAAAAACTCTAGCCCAATCAGACAGTGGAATATCGTCTCCCTTTAGATATCCATAGCTCTGGTCATCAAGGGCGAATATCTTGATTCTTGGGTCGATCTTCCTTGGTGAGATTTTTTCACGAGCATTAAACAGAAAAGGAAAGATAACGCGCTGATCAAGCCCGGATGTGTCGCCAAAAGTTGCAAAAATCTGCAAAACCGTCGTGCCAAGAAGCATGAAAGCTAAAGTGGCGTACCGCAAATAGCTCGGGGCGGCCGCGAGACGTTTCTGAAAATATTCAATTTTGATTTTTATTTTTTTAGGCAACATGAGTCAGTTAGGCTTTACCCTTCCATCTTAATTACGGCTATGCGACAGATTTCTTATTAGGGATTTTGTCGGTTTGTATTTCTGGCGTTTCGTCTGAGTGAAGCAAGGCTTCCAAGATTTGTAACTCACTCATAATGGTAAGGCTTTCAGCGCCGGACTCCTGACGAAGGTTTTGGTTGTGAACCGCAGTATGAGCATCATTTAATTGCATTTTTTGGATTTCTCTTAACGCGTCTTGGGTTCGAGTCCTCAACGATTCAGCTTTCATGTAGACGTTCGGAAATTGCTTGCAATTGCATTGGCTAAGAATTTGAAGTGCCTGGGCGAATTTACCGATTTTTACTAACCCAAGTGCCAAGTTATATTCAATTCTTGCTTTCATTTCGGGCTTATCTTGTGGGACAACTTTTAATATTAGTTTATATATCTTCAGGGCTTGCTCATTTTGATGTTGTTGAGTCAGCTGGACGGCCCGGTTGTTAAAATGGGCGATAATCTTTAGTTTGTCCTGTACGTGTTCCATGATTTTTTCGACTTTTTCATGGTTGTCGATAGCTAAAGACCATTTTGATACTGATTCAATCACATCACTTCGGCCGCGATCGATGTGTAGTGCCAATTGTAGGATTTTTTCTGAATTTTGAGGCGTTCCGATCAGGGTGTTGACGTGTGCGAGATCGCACAGGCGTGATACGTTTTGTGGCGATAGATTCACTGCGACTTCCAGGAACCTCGAGGCGGCAACGTGGTCGCCTAACTGGAGCTGGCATCTTGCCATCAAGTCAACAAAATCAAGAGAGTCAATTTCCGACAGTTTAGCTGCCACTTTCGCGGTATCTACCGCGGAGCTGTATTTTTGCTCATGGTATAAGAATTCGGCCTCTAGTAGCTTTTTACGGCTATCTAGTACCTTCTGGTTGGCCAAATAAGCAGCTTTGAGATTTTTCGCTTTGGTCCAATCTTTTCTCTTAATAGCAAGGGCTATTTCCTTCTCGAGGGATGTTTGGTTAGTTGGGTGGGCGTGTTGTTGCATAACCCATTTGACGGCTATAGCAAGCTCGCGCTCCGAGGTTGGTTTTTTAATTAAGTGGGAGATTGAGAACTCTTTGAACAGAGGCATTTCTTCCTGTGTTACTTTGGAACTACAAACCATGATGGGCACATTATAGAAGCCGAGTTGACGTATTCTTTGAATTAAAGGAGATGCTAGTAGGCCTGGAAGTTTCCACTCCGTGATTATTAGTTCTGGTTCGGGGTTATTTTCCAACCAATTCCAAGCTTTTTCGCCGTTGTCGAGGACAGTTGGGTTCTTGATTCCGAAGCCCTCGAGTAACTTTTTAATTTGCGTGACGACAGACTGGTCGCTTTCAATAATAACAAACTTTTGGTTTGTTTGGGTTGTAGTATTGGTGCTGGTCTGTTCTGTCGCTTTTGTCTCT
>JBIJBX010000060.1:0-12173 GCA_044344995.1 Oligoflexales bacterium
CATCCCCGAATTCTGAGTGTCAATGACTGATCCAGCGCCAAACGTTAATAAGGTGTTGACGGTTACTCGGTCGGTTGGAGTCATTACGGCTTTTCTTTTAGCAATTTGTTCTAAGATTGGCTTGGCAGTACTGATAGGAAGTCCGCCTCCGATGGGTGAGCCAACTGTGACAAGAGCCAAGGCTTTCTCGCGCATTTCAGGCGCAAGTGAGAACGCACGGAGTAACGATGTGCCGCCTTTACTATACCCCCAGAACAAATAGCGGTGCTGCACATCACCCCGCGTGGCCTCGAGTTCATTAAATTTTTTGACGAGCAGCGGGGCGCAAACTTCATCGGTGGCAAATGAGTTTGGCTGACATTCGTGACGAATCACGCGGAAATACTTTGAATCTGCGCCGAAGCGAGCCTGCCAAAGCCTACGGCTTTCATACAAGGCACCTTCATCCGTCAGGTGACTACCGAAGCCGCCAACCATAACAAAAGTTAGGCCGTGATTTTTTGCCTTCAGTGCCGAGATTAAACGCTCCATGGCATGGGCAGGGTCTTGCCGACGCGCAACTGGCTCTGACTTACACAACTTTTCAGCCGAAGCATGATTGAAAAATTGGCCTGTGATTGTGTCATAGGGCGAAGGGGACTTGTAAATTTCATCGATGATTTTTTTGGTGGGACCGCCGGCTGGATAATGCACCATCTGGGCTGCAGTCTGACAACCGACTCTTCCGGCTAAATTTCTGAGCAGCCCGTCACTCATTTCATACGAGAAGTCTCTTAGTTTTACGATATCCCTATCCACAGATTCCAGATCTGAACGGCTAGGAGAGCGGTTGGGTGTTTTACACGACATCATCAAGCCTAGGGAAAGGCTTGTTACCCAAAAATGATAGGGACGCAAAATCACCGGCATCTCCAAGAGACTAGGTATTTAATCTGGGATTTAGATCATCGATGGACTCTAGAAGATTTTAACCCAAATAGGACAAAGGATCCAACGGATTGGACCCTTTTTGATTCAAATTTTGGAGGCGACAAAAATTGCGCTAAAAACTAATCGTTTCTGCTCAGTAGGCGCATTCTCCGCGATTTGACGTCATCCTTGTGACTTGGACGTTGCTACCTACGTTCACTCCAATCACGGACGTCTCAGAATCAACTTCTGAGGCTACGTTTACCTGGACTGAATTATCGGCAAGTTTGGCGTTGCAGGCCAGGTTTATATCGAGGTCAGTTTTGACATTAACATTCACCTTCATACAGTAATAGCCATTGTTATTCAGTAGGTTGTAAACAGGGTTACCCATGACGTTGACTCCAGCATCGATCAACACCAGCATAGGCTGCGCTGTTTGGTTGGCGTCATTGATGACATTGCCTATTCCGTAAACACTCACTGCCGCTTTGATTCTTCTTACGTTTGTGAAGGTTCCCGTAAACGGAACTTTTCCCCATTTCGTTATGCATTGTGCCACTTGCACTTGCTCGCTAGGAGTCAGGCCAGGGATGGTGAAAACTGGTGATGACGGATTGCTAGGCTGACTGGGAAACGCTGGTTGGACCGGGGCAGGGGTGACGGATGGCGCTGGCTGAGTTGGAGCTGGAGTCACAACCGGTGAAACGCTTGGCTTTGGCTGAACACTAACCACCGGTGCCGTCGCAGGTTGGGTTGAAGGGACAATGGGTAAGCTGGGTACGGTTGCCACTTGTTGCCCTGGAGTCGTGCCACTGTTGTTTGGATTTTCAGGCGCAAAAGGTACAACAGCGGAATTATCGTCAGCAGGCGCTGAGGCCTCATCGACGCCCACATCGCTCTCGGCAGCGATGGCATCCTGAGACGCGGCCTCGGATGCTCTTGATGCCTGCGTGAGAGATGCATCAACAAAAGATGGATCTTGACCGCAACTATTAAAAGCTAGAGCAAGAGCCAATACACGAACGGGCAGTGCATAAATCGGTTTCATAATTAAAGTTCTCCTCTAAAGACGTCTCTTGAGCACAAGCTTTGTGTGATGAATCACTCCAAAGCTAATTGAGGCCTCGGAAAATCGCCGGAACAAACTTTAGAAAAAAATAAAAAAATTTTTTTCTTTTTAATTTTCAGACGGTTAAACCATCAAGCGCCATCCACTATGTTTTAGGTCGTCTTCACATAGAGATTTCTGGATGCGGATTTCAAAAGTGTTCGTATCAGTGAAGTCACAGCCGAAATCGGATGGGCCGCTCAAGTTAGCTCCAGTGCTGATGATTTTGAGGATTTTCAGTGAAATCTTAAGCTTCTGTTTTTATTGATATTTATCGATATTTTTATTTTCCTCTAAACTTAAATATTCCTCTTCCGAAGACCCTCTAGCGATCGCCTGCGGCAGGCATAAGCCTAAAAACTGGCGAACGCCATTAGAGGAGGATTTCATGTCTAGGATTTTTGGGCGTAAGCCATCATTGCAATTATTGGCGATTATGAGCATGGCATCGTGTTCGCTCGTGATCGGCTGCGGACAGGATCCGGCCTTTACCGAAAGCAGCGTCGCTTCGGCGGATGGTTCAGAAGCGGACCAACCAGAGGACATGAGCTCGCCAGACAATGGACAAGACTCATCAGTCGATCCAGAAAGCGCACAAGACCAAGGTGGAGCAGCGGGTGAGGATAGCAGCTATCCAACGTACACACCGCCTCCAGGCTATCCACCCAGTACGCCGCAAACTGATGTGTTGGTGGAAGATGGCGGTAGCTTAACGCTTCCAGGTGTTAAGGCTTTAAAAGTTGGAGTTAATTTTGAGGATCTCTCTGACTTTGACCTCAATGACTCAGTTTTATGTTTTACGGGGGATTTCAAAATCCAAGGCGCCAGTGTGGTGAGTTACAAAAAACAAACGGTTGTTGCGGCCGTTACGAACAACTCCGCATGTGGTCATAACATTCATGTCACAATAAAAAATCGTGATGGCCTTGTAACACAAAAGTTTTCCTATAATGATCGTGTAACGACTGCGGCCACAATGAACTTTGATGTGGGTAGCTCCATGTGGGTCGTGATGGAAAACCAACCCAATAGCCATGGCTGTATTGGCCCAATCGCCATGAACCATGCCAGTCGTGCTGAAGTGAAACCAAACTTGTGTCGGCGCTAACGAGTCGGACTACTCGAGCAACCCTTAAGCAACCGTAAAGGGTTTAGAAATTTCACTTTCTTGTGTCAGGCGAAAGCCTGGTGACAAGTGTTTCGACACTTGTTAAGCTTCTGCTTAGGTCTAGCACTTAAGTAGGAGGTTTCTAAATGCGAATCTTAGCATCAGTTTTATTTTCAGCTATTCTCTGTTTGTCATGTGGTTCCAGTGAAGATACCGGAACAAGCGGAACCCCACAGGAAACTCCAAATCTTGGCGGCGGAGGGTCGCCCCAGAGTTGTGATGCTGCATGGAAATCCTATGTGACGACCCGCCCAACAGGCCTACGGTTAAAGTATGAGACCAGCGGATCAGGTCGACTTGAAATTCACACGACTGAGGTCACGGCATCGACTGATGCTTCCGTCACCGAAATTTATCGTAGCAGCACGTCCGGTACCAGTGAGTCCACTACGACCAAAGAGGAGTTTCTGACAACTTGTCGACAAGGCACCGGGACGAATCCAGGGCAGCCCCCGTCAGGTACGATTGAGGAACTGAAAAAAGTCTCCATCCGCGTTCGAGCAGGAGAATTTGCGACCACCTACGTGCGGATGCGCAGCGTGATTGATTCAGAAAATGACGTGACGGCACTCAGTGAAGTTTGGTCGGCCGATAACGCTTTACATTTCCTCGTTAAACAAATCACGGTGACGGAACTTTCCGGCACTCGTTACGAGGTTAAAACTGAGTTGATTGAAGCGAGAATTCCGTAAGGTTATCCCGCTTTTTTAGGCGGTTCTTTTCAGCTTCATTACAAAAATCCTCGCTCAGGCGCAAAAACCCTCTCGCTCTAATAAGTGAGAGGGTTTTCTGCTGGTATCAAATTGATACCAGAGCATTGCACTATTCTGATACTACCCACGGTGAAAAAATATCCCTAACCAACTGATATTGCAAGAAGCGTCGGCTATATCTGGGTGCGCTTTTCTTGGCATGATCCCTGCTAAGAGGATTGTAAGAACGAAAACTGTACGAGGCGATTTTTTTGCTAACGAGATAGGGGATCAGATGCCAGCCAACTGGGTCAATCATTTTAAAATCATTTTTTTGATTGCTTTGGCCTTACTCATACCTCTTTCTGGAGCTATGGCCCAAGATATATCCTGGCAAACAATCCGTGTAAAAAGTGAGGGTCAAGCCTCTCTATGTGGTCCAGGCTCCGTGATGACTGCTTACACGGGCAACAGCGCAGCATTTATATTCACTCGCCTTGCCGTAAATCTAAGTGCCACCGCACCACATTCTTCCGGAGCAGAGTTTGGCGCCTGCCGCATTCGCAGTAGAGTCATCATTCCCAAAGGCTTTTACTTGTCAGGGGTCAGTCAGAACACCCAAGCAGGCGTTGTTAAGAGCGTGGGTGCTCGAGGCGCCATCCACACCATGCTGGCATTACAGTCCCCGGAAAAACCAGCGGGCGCGCGAACGCCGGCATTTCCTGGTCTGGGCGTCGAGGGTAGGGTCATTGAGCAAAGCTTAAAATTTGCGCCGAAGGACGAAATGAACGAGCCACTGTTAAACTTGAGTGGTCAATACGAGGCTCGTCCAGCCGCAATAGCTTATCAATGTAAGTTCACAAAAAAAGCTCCCGCCGCCATTGATCTGGAATTCAGGGCCGCCGTGCGTGGTCAACGTAAAAAACCTGGGTCTAGTGTGGTCATTTCAGTTGATAGCTCGGACGTGCAGTTATGGATCGGAACTCGCCTTCAGCCTTGTTCATGACCTAGAGGTAGCTTCGTCTTAAAGCACTTAAAGTGAAGAAAAATAAAAGACATGTTCAGTTTTTTTCCGGTATCATAAGGCTCAACCGCAAGGATTTCCCCGGCGGAGGAGACCCTAGATCATGCTCTCACTTGATCGCCAGTCATTTGGCCAAGAACTAAATGCCGCAGCCGAGCGCCTGGCACCTGCGGCTGTGGAAGCCCTGACCTCGATTAAAAACCAAACCTGTCCTGGCGCAGAATTTGTTGGCTGGTTTGACTGGCCGTCCTTGCATGGCTTTTCATTGGCTAAAGAGATCAAGTCTTGGCGCGAGCAACTTGACGTCGAATTTGACCTGGTCGTCGTCATCGGCATTGGTGGTTCCTACCTTGGCACAAGGGCTGTATCCGATATGACCACGCATACGTTTGCTGGCAGCGTTCGAAGTAAAGAAACCAGTACGGGTAAACCCATGATCGTATTCGCTGGTCACAACATGTCAGAAACCAGTTTGGGCGAACTCCTAGAGCTAATGGCTGAAAGAAAACCTGTGGTCAACGTGATTTCCAAATCAGGCACCACGACTGAACCTGGCGTGGCGTTTCGCGTCATCCGCAGCTTCATTGAAAAACACTACCCGCAAGAGGCTGCGAGGCGCATCATCGCGACGACTGATGCTAATAAAGGGGCCTTGCGCCGGCTTGCTTCGGATTGTGGTTACAAAACATTTGAAGTCCCAGACAACGTCGGTGGTCGCTATAGCATTTTAACTGCGGTGGGACTTGCGCCTCTTGCCCTGCATGGTGTTGAGATTGATTCTCTTTTGCGTGGAGCTGACCGAGTGTTTAAAGATCTCGCAAAGCACACACCAAGTGCTGAGGGACTTCTAGCATTGCAGTATGCCCAGTGCCGAACGGCTGCTTGGGAAAATGGCAAAAAAATAGAAGTTCTCTCGTATCCAGAGCCAAAAATGCGAAACCTCGCCGAGTGGTGGAAGCAACTTTTTGGCGAAAGTGATGGTAAAGAGGGTAAAGGCTTATTTCCGGCGAGTCTTGAATGCACTATGGATCTACATTCCATGGGGCAATATATGCAAGAGGGTGTTAGATCCATGATGGAAACGTTTCTATCTGTGGATCAACCCAGAAAAGTTTCAGCCACCAGGACCCATCAGACAATCCTCGTGCCCAAAGCTCAATCTAATCTTGATGAGCTTGGATACCTCGAAGGTAAACCAGTCGACATGATCAATCAGACTGCCATGAAAGCCACGCGCCTGGCTCACAGTTCCGGAGGCGTTCCCTGTCTGGAAATCAAGCTACCAGACTTATGCCCCGAGACACTCGGAGCGTTGTTTGCCAGCTTTGAGACCGCCTGTGCCGTGGGCGGCCTCATGATAAAGGTGAATCCCTTTAATCAGCCCGGTGTTGAAGCCTATAAACTTAAAATGTTTGAGCTCCTGGGAAAACCGTCAAAGTAGCTGACCTTCAACTGCCTGGCCCACGAGACATTCCTTGTAGCGTTCAACTCCAAACTCCTGGCGCCTGCAGGTCCGATATTGCGCCACACCGTGCCGCTCATGACGGCACTCAGCATACAACTCAGCCCCATGATCCACATGCCTGCAGCTACGGTATGCCGCCACGCCGAACATGGGATGTTCGCACTGCCTGCATCCGCCAAAAGGTCCAGCTTGACCACAGATATCGCAGTCATGTCTTGCGTTGTAACGCTCAATACCGCAGGCAAGGGATCTTTGTTCTTTATGAAGCTCAATACCGCAGGCTTCACTACGGGCCAATCGATAGCTATCCACTCCGCACTCCGGTGCTACCTGCTCTCTAAATAAGTCGACCCCACACGATGGATCTCGCTTCAATACACGAAGGCTTGAGTCACTAGAACGTAATGGTACGACCATGTTACAAGCAAAGCTGAATTGACCACTGGCATCCGATGCCGTGACTCCCAATACACTCTCGGTGTTTTTATTGTTTTTCACCAAAGAAATACTGATCCCAGATCCGATACCAATAACCTTCGGCAAAGAATCTTTCGCTGACAAGTTCACAAGGCCTGACCAGTCAAGTGCAACGCGCGGCAAGTAGGAACGAACTAATTCTGTCGGCTCCCAACGGATCAATGCCGATACGAGGTCATTTTTTGCTACAGCATCACAGCGCAGTCCGTAAGATCTCGCTCGAACACAAGCATTGTACTTATCAAGCGTTACTTCTGAAGCCACACTTTTAAAAGACTCCACCGCACGCGTGCTAAAACTCTCAGCACTTTGATTATTACAAAAAGCATGACGGATTTGTCTCGCATCAAAGACTGCGAGTTGATCGTCGTAGCTTTGCGCGTCCGTGTGATTGTAGTTGAGATCAAGTTTATTTCTTCCCACTTCTGTCAAAACATCAAAAAGTAGTCCAAAATCATCAGTTCTGGTCCCCTTACGCCTGTGAGACTCTTTGAGCATGTGCGTCATATGTGCCTCATCGAGCGAACAAATCACGGCCTGCATTTTATGGAGTTCACTTTCTGATGAAACATTAACAAATACGTCTTGAGGCTGGTTGAACAAGATCTCAACGCAGGCTCCAGGCGCTCGACCATTCTCAGTTTCGGTTTGTGCAGCTACGGCCGCAGCAGCTCTCGGATCTGACGAAAGATCATTGACTCCCATGCGAGCATATAAACTGGACTTGCCTGACGCGGTACGATCTATGCCAGAGCCGCAACCACTTAAAGCAATGAATAACGTTCCCGCGAGAAGTGAGTAAATAGCTTGTCTTGTAGATAAATGTTCTTTGTTACCAGGTTTTAAACACATGGAAAGACTCCTTTTAAAGGTCATTTTGAGACGTGACGACATAACATTTCGTCACGCGAAACATTCATAACCCGTCATAAGAGCAATTCTTTTATCTGGGATTGCGCAAAATAAAAATTTTTTCAGTGCATCCAAACGCGGACGTCTTTATGGTCTGACCATTGGCAGTGATAACAAGGCTGGGCCGTTTCAATGCGAACCCCGAATAAAGATCTTTTCTCTGCAGCTTTAAGGTGTAGACCAATCAACTCGCCAAATTTAAGCAGCCTGGGTGATGCCCCAGTCGCGGGCTCAATCCCCCAAGCCTCGCAGGCTGCGTTCCAAAGTTCATGAATTTTACGTGACCGGATATGAATCACATCAAGTCCGTACCAATGACCTGGTTGGTCGATGATGTCAGCCCCAAACTAGCGGGCAATATCCTGCAAATTTTGGTCAAGCACGGTAGCTGCTTCTTTCATTTGGGCGAAATTTAGTTTGAGCCAAGGCGAAAACGCTGCCCTCATGGCAAGATATCTGAGCTCACTGGCCCTCGTGACACTGGCGAGGGGCAGTCTTACGATCGCTAGTTTTGCATTGCGGGCGGCTAGGCGTCTTGCCACTTCTTTCACCCATTGCGCCACTGTCTCGGGTGGAAAGCCATAGATCAGATCATTACCCACATCTGTGATCATGGCTGACAGCCTTGCGTTAGGATTAGCGGCGCGTTGCGAATCGAGCTCACGCCAAAGTCCACACGCGATGATGGACGGTAAACTTCTTACGCCAATTAAACTTGTAACCCCGTATGATCTGCCGTGCCCAGCCGTCACAAATAAATCAAGGGGTCTTTGGTGTCTGATGGCCAAAACTTCGACTAACTGTCCAAGGCCTCGTGACACGTTGCTTGCGCCAATTATAACCGCGACATCTCGATCACCTGAGGTCATGCATTAGCGTCCCAGAAAGTTCTGACCGCAGACCCTGATGGTTTGCCCATTGATGCACGATGAGGCATCCGATAGCAAGAAAGCTACGCCCTGGGCCACATCATCAGCCTGACCGGCCTGCTTCAAAGAATTGAATCGCCGCGCTACTTCGCGCACAGCAAGCGGCATAGCCTCAGTCATGCGGGTTTCAATAAAACCAGGGGCCACACAGTTATCGCGTTCGCGGCGCCCTTGGTTTAAAAAACCACTTAAAGCCTGAACACCACTGTAGGCCATCGATTCGGCATAGCCGATCAGACCGGCTTTCGACGCAGAATAATTCGTCTGTCCAGGATTACCCGCAAGGCCACTAACACTTGATAAAAAAACAAACGATGCATCTTTCGCACAAACAAAATCGTGATCTGGACCCATCATCATGTCAGTCATGGCCATGGGAATTTCAAAATTAAGTTTAATCACGGCTTCCCATTTTGAAACACTCATTTTGAACAGAGTCTTGTCTTTCGTGATTCCAGCGTTATGCACAACACCGTGAATGGGTGCCATCTCTCGTAATTTCTTTACAGTGGTCGCGACCGCTCCGGCCTGTAATAAATCGATCGGTAGAGGCATTCCGTGAATCTCACGCGCCAATCCCTCCAGGGCTGTCAGTTCCTGGGGACGATCCAGCAGAATAACTTTGGCTCCCTCGCTGGCAATTCTTCTTGAAATCGCAGCCCCTATACCTTGGGCCGCACCTGTTACAAGGATCGTTCTATCTTCCAAAAGATTTTCAAACTTATGTTGCTTCAAGACTGCAGCGCCTGGAGCTGGCTCGCTCACAAAGAGCACCTGACCTGTGACAAAGCTTGAGTGATCACTTAAAAAGTACCGCACAACACCACTGATATCAGCGTGATGGGTCAAACTTTCGCCTGGGGGCAAAACAATTAAATTCACTGTGATACCGCGACTACCAAGTTCCTTAGCCAGGCTTCTGACAAAACCAGAAAGTGCTTCTTGCGAGGCCGCTGCCACTGGAAAGTTGGGGCGATGTCTGCCCACTAGTAACAAGTGCGCGCACGGATTTAATTTACCGATGATCGGATGAAAGTAGTCATAAAGTGCTTTAAGATCGGCAGGCGATGAAAGTTCTGTGGCATCAAATAACACGCCATCAATGCTGGTGCTATCACTTACAATGGTCGCGCCGGCACCCAAAATAATTGCTGCGAGATCACCCTCTACACTGGACGAACTATCGCCTTGGGATTTAAGCAAATTGAAACCTGGACCACCGAGTGTGATTTTTTTTCCACTCAAGGTAGCGTGCGACCACGGAGCGCGCTGACGCTTAAGATTCTGCGGCAGTGGAATGGGGATTCCAGTCTGTTTGACGACCGTTCGGGCAAACTGACTGCGGCTTAGTGACAAGAAAAAATCAGACATGCATCACTCCTGAATAGTTGTTCGCATCAAGACGAACGAATGCCCGTTAAGCGACCAACCATATGTGGCTTTAACCCGTTTTTTTCCAAAACTCGCATTTGCAATACACCATCTTCCTCCCACCAACGATACCGCACCGTGGATGGCAAAAAGACAGGAAGCTTGAACTCGGATTCAAATTTAATATTTTCAGCCATCATCTGCACTGGGTGCATGGAACAAGCGCGCCCGACCGTCCACATACCGTGCAGTATCATGCCCTTAAAACCAAGAAGCTTAGCCGTTATGCCACTGAGATGTATGGGGTTCATATCTCCGGACAGGCGTGCGTAGCTTCTGGCCGTCGAGGGTAATAAATCCCAGGAAGCCTCCTGAGCTCCCACATGATTATGGACTGGAGTCGGCGGCCTGACACCGTCACGCCTGCGAACTGAGCTTCGCCGAAACATGGTCATGGTCGTAGTTGAGACCACCTCACTACCCACAATGGCCTCCGTGACCATGTCAAACTCAACACCACGGTCCACGTCACGATGGCCTTCCACCCAACAACGGTACCCAACGGCCTCGTCAAGCTTAACCGCCTTTTTCTGTTCAATAACCGTCCGAATATGGACGGTGCCCATGGCCTGGAAGGGGAACTTTGCGTTTGATAGATGCCTCAGGTGCGTCATGAATGTGGCCACGGCCGGGAAAACTGGCGGCAACACACCGTAATCTTGAAGTTTCCATGCCGTACGAAGGCCATGATAAAGGCTGCGATTAGGTCTCTCAGGCTTATGAATGGTTTCAATCCGGGGTATGGTTTCACCAGGTTTTAGCCCTGGTTTGGGTTGCATGGCGCGAAGATAAGTCAGTAAAGAAAACATCATGGAATTCCTTGTCTTTTTTTGGCCCAGAACAGGTGGAAATTCTACTCAATTTCGTCTATCCTCGCCCCTCCAAAAATTGATTGTTTTTTATACATGGGCTTATTCCCCACCTTCAACCGAACGACGCGCAAAGGAAACTTTCACCAGTGGCACTCCAAACCGCAGAACATCTCAGAAACATTTGCATAATTGCCCACGTTGACCACGGCAAAACCACTCTCGTGGATCACCTTCTGCGCCAGGGCGGCACTTTCCGGGATAACCAGGAAGTGGAAGAACGGGTCATGGACTCCATGGACTTGGAAAGAGAACGCGGTATTACAATCATGGCCAAGAACACGGCCGTCAAGTATGGCGACAAGAAAATCAACATTGTCGACACCCCGGGCCACGCCGACTTCGGCGGTGAAGTCGAGCGGATCATGGGCATGGTCAATGGCGCAATTCTATTAGTAGACGGCGCCGAAGGTCCTTTGCCGCAAACCAGATTTGTTCTCCAAAAAGCACTACAACAAAACCTACGCATCATCCTCGTCATCAAC
The DNA here is from genome assembly GCA_044344995.1 of Oligoflexales bacterium. Classification (GTDB taxonomy): domain Bacteria; phylum Bdellovibrionota_B; class Oligoflexia; order Oligoflexales; family RGVZ01; genus CAMDKS01. The sequence goes on from JBIJBX010000060.1 coordinate 11,473, forward strand.
AAAGTTGACCGTCCTGAGTGTGAGGGCGGCGAACGTATCAAAGAAGTACTAAACCAAACGTTTGATTTGTTTGTGGACCTTGGCGCCTCAGATGAACAGGCGGACTTTCCGATTATCTACGCTTGTGCCCGTCATGGCTGGTGCACCACTGAGATGGATGAAATTCCGTCGCTTATCAGCGGTGAACGCAAAGGGTCACTCAAGCCCATGTTTGATACGATCTTAAGTACTGTTGAGCCGCCGAAAGTAGACCTCGAAGCCCCGTTTCGCATGCTCGTCTCAAACCTTAGTTACAATGATTTCGTGGGTCAGTTGGGTGTTGGTCGGGTGTTTTCTGGCACTGTTCGCAAGAATCAGCCTACGGTTCGCCGCGGTGTCAATGAGGCCGATCAGCCATTGGACGAAAACTTTGTGGCGACAAAGATTTATACCTATGATGGGCTAAAACAAGTCGAAGTTGACGAACTACAGGCGGGCGACATCGGCCTCGTAGCTGGTTGCCCCAACTACCAAATTGGTGACACGCTAACATCCACGAAAGAAGTCCCAATAATTCCGCGAGTCGCCGTCGAGCCGCCGACCCTGGCCATGATCTTCTCTATTAATACGTCGCCCTTGTCCGGTCAGGAAGGGGACGCCATTCAGTCCCGTAAACTTCGTGATCGACTCGTCAAGGAAACACGAATGAATGTGGCCTTGCG
>JBIJBX010000265.1:0-3434 GCA_044344995.1 Oligoflexales bacterium
TGCGGGGATAACATTTATATCGGCGCCACCTTGAGTGGAATTTCTCAGACCCCACAATTTGCTAAATTCAGGGTCATTGGGCGCACTCTTAAGTTTAATTCGGTAATCGGGCTCGACGATTTCGATGCGGCTATCCCGCTTTAAAAATTCAACAACGGCTGCTAGGTGCCGATCGTCGCTCGCTTCCTGAAACTCAACCCTAACAACATTGGATTCATTCAGCTGTTTGCGAATTCTCCCGCCGGCCGCACGAATAGGCGCACCTAAATCCGTCGCACCTTGCCTACCGGCTGTTTTAGCGATCATGCTAACAGGATATCGCATCTTCACATTCAGTGTTTTGGGTCGCTTTGGGCGGCTTATTGGCTCTGACTTCTTCGTAAGCGAAAGATCCTTGGAGTTTGAATTTTTATATTGTGCTAGGAGGGCCAAAAATTGTTGGCGAAGCTCCTCGTCGCTGGCGTTATTACTGAAGGGTCCTACGACCGGTATATGATCAGAGCTATCTTTGCTGCCATTTTGACTGGGGGATTTTGTGGCATCAACCTGACCTGCCTTGCAACTGAAAATATGGGTTATAGCAACACATGCAATAACGGCGCGAGAAGAACGCGAATATTTCCTGGCTAAAGACATGGACTGCCCCCTTTCCTATGGAGTTCGGCTTAGAGACAAAAGTCTTGAGTTAGGACGGAGATAATAGGGCCTACTATAGGTCTGACCAGAGGCTAAATATGCCTGCATGCACAAGCCTAAAAAGACATAAGTAACCACTATCTTTATTATTTTCCGACATGTTCTCAAGCGCTCTCAATTGCTTCCGATCCCTCCAAGTAATCCGCAAAAGCAAGAGACCACTTACGTTTTCAGGTTTCTGGTTGAGCTTACTTTCCATAAAGCCAAGGAGAAGTTCAAAACTCATGTCAGGCATAAAAATTGGCACAACAACCGTTACTAACGTCGTTACCAGATCAGACGCTATGAATCCACACATCCTGTGGGCCGTTAGTCGTAGCATTTGGGTGTTATTGTTTGCGATACTGAGTGCATGTGCGTGTCCTGGAGGGCGCGAATTTCATAATCTTGAAGGTGAGCGGGTCAATGAACTTACAGCCATGCTTCAGAAAATGGATGAAAAAGAGCTCGATAAGTTTCTGACAGAGCTAAACATGGCAAAGGACATTGTACCTAAACAGGTAATCTTAAAATTCAAGGCCGGCACATCCACCAGCAAAGTGCAAGAAACCCTCAAAACACTGAGTGCCAACAAACTATATGAGTTCAAATCATCAGGTGCCATCCTAATCAATATTCCAACTGCTTTAACAAAACAGGATATTTTCGCAATCGTCACAGCTCTTAATGAGGTCAAATCAATTGACTATGCCGAACCGAACGCAATTTTAAAAGTCAAGGCTCTGCCCAACGATCCGGAATTTCCAAATCAAAACGGACTTCGCAACACAGGCCAAGCCGGTGGCATCGCGGGAGCTGACATTCGCGCAGAAAAAGCCTGGGATATAACCAAAGGCTCACGCGGGGTTCGGGTAGCAGTCACCGATACTGGTGTGGACTATTTGCATCCGGATATCGCCACCAATATTTGGAAAAACCAGGGAGAACTCGGTATTGACAGCCAAGGGCGCGACAAGTCAACTAACGGCGTTGACGATGACAACAATGGCTATGTTGACGATTTCCACGGATGGGATTTCGTCAATAACGACAACGATCCAATGGATGACTATGGGCACGGGACTCACGTCGCAGGGACAATCGGTGCTGTCGGTAATAACGGCATCGGAGTTACAGGGGTCAACTGGACAGTGGGAATCGTTCCTCTAAAGTTTATCGACTCTCAAGGAAATGGAGATGAGGCCTTAGCAGTCAAAGCAATTGAGTACGCGGCGGCAATGAATATCCCAGTTATTAATGCAAGCTGGGGCGGGTGGGGGCACGCTCAAGCTTTAAAAGACGCAATCGAGGCAGCTGGCAAGAAAGGATGTCTGTTTGTTGCCGCGGCTGGAAACTGGGGATATGACAACGACACAATAAACTTCTCCCCGGCTAACTTTGATCTGGATAATATTATTACCGTCGCCGCAGTTGATGGTAAGGATAATAAAGCACACTTTTCAAATTTTGGCTCAATGAAGGTACACATCGCAGCACCTGGACTAAACATCTTGTCTTTAGGCCTAAGCGATAACGGTAAAGACGCTCCACTTGAGCGTATGGACGGCACATCAATGGCAGCTCCTCACGTAGCTGGAGCAGCTGCACTTATTAAAGCTGCTTTTCCCCAAGCTGGCGTTACTGAGATCAAAAATCGCCTTCTTTACGGAGCAGACGCTTTAAACTCGCTTCTTCAACCTAACTTACCACAAGACATCTACCGGCCAGATCGTTGGCCTGTAGATAATCCGCTAGTCCGTGGGGGGCGACGGCTTAATATTTTCAGAAGTTTAGAAACCGATGTAACACCACCTGGTGCTGCCAGTAACCTGCGGATTAACTTCTCCGGCGTTTCTATGGTTGAAGTTCTATTCAATGCCGCTGGTGATGATGGTGACTCCGGCCAAGCGTCGGGCTATGTTGCAGTTGTCTCATCGGAACCAATCACAAGCCCAGCGAGCTGGGAGGGCCGAAAAACGATTGATCTAAGCCACGTAACTACACAGACGGCTGGTCTAGTTCGCGCAGAAGTCCCGGGTCTTGAACTTGGTCAAAGTGGATACATTACGATCAGAGCAGTCGATAACGTCGGCAATATGGGCCCCTTAAGCAGCTCCCTTGCGTTTGAGACATCAAAGCCAACAGCTCACTTAGTTAGTGACGGCGAGAGCTACAACGGAATTAACTCACAGGAAATGTTTCATGGCTCAGAGCCATTTCTTCAAGAAGAAATATCTGGCCGTGGTAAAGTGTGGTCAGATAGCCCAGGTGGACCAAGAGCGGCCTATCACAACAACTATATGGAATTTACTCAAAATTTCACTGCTCCACACCCTGATGTGATACTGCAGTTTGACACAAAGCTTGACTGTGACCCCATCATTGAGAGGGCCAATATCGAGTATAGAATGAATGAGGCGACTGACCCCATGTCCTCCTACAATGTTTGGAATCCCGACAGAAAAGGCTGGGACTGGTATCAGTCACCCTTGTGGAGGCCTCTTGCAATTTATACTGCAACAAAGTGCGATTGGCGAACGGTCTCACTTCCACTCCGTAATAAAATGAAGGTAGGAGATAAAATCAGACTTCGTTTCTGGTTTCAGATGCTTCGCATCGAGACGCCTGATCGTGACGGCTGGCTCATTGATGATATTAAGTTTCTGTATCCTTCAACACCTGAGAAACCAGTTGGCTTTGCTGCCTCAAGACTCAATGAAACTGCACCATACACACTTAGCTGGAATGACAAAAGCTCA
>JBIJBX010000266.1:0-3422 GCA_044344995.1 Oligoflexales bacterium
GCAACGGTAACGATGAGGCTCTTGGTGTAGCTACAGATTCTGCCGGTAACGTTTATGTAGTTGGTTATGGCCGCAATATCGCGGGTATTTCCTCTGGTGAGGACGTCTGGGTCAAGAAATTCCAATCCAATGGTAGTTTGGTCTGCGAACAAAAACTTGATGAAGGTGGAGGCAACCTCGCAGATCGGGCGACTGCAATTGCCGTCAACAATACCTCCTCAAAAATATATGTGACGGGCTATAAGACGGCGACCGGTCCCGATCAGCGTTTATTCGTAAAGAGACTAAGAATGTCTGATTGCTCGATTGAGGCATCCGCCACTGGAAATAGCTCAGGGTCAGCCGATTCTGCTGCTGCGATTAAACTTGACAGCACAGGTGCTGTTTATGTCAGTGGTTTGAATTCCTCCAATCAGGATTGGTGGATTCAGAAATACACGTCAGCCTTGGCGTTGTCAGTTGACTATAACCCCAATCTATCATTCACAAATGCTGCTCAGGCCATTGGCATTGACTCCAGTAACCGTATCTATGTTGGTGGTTACAAAACCATGTCAGGAGCACCTAACTCTCAGGATGCTTGGCTCAGGCAGTTTAATAGTTCCCTTGTTGAAAATACAGGCTCTTGGAATAAAACATTTGATGGGGCCAGTAGTAATGACCAAGTCACTGCTGTGGTGGTCACCTCAGGCAGCATCGACACCGATAACGTTTATATGATCGGGTGGTCCACGAATCTTGTGGGTGGATCCTCAAGCGGCGACTGGTGGATTAAAAAGCTCGCTGGTCCCTGATCACATCTAATTAAACTAGTGCTAGAATAGTTACGTATTGGCTGGTTTTACTTTGGGCCATTCGGTGGGGCTATTCTTGTATAAAAAATTTTCACAAAAGATCCTTAGGCGTTGGCGCGTGTACATCGTCGTTATCTATTCGTTGGCGGCATTCAGTTTTGCCATGCCGGCTGAAGATTTTCCATTAAAGCCGGTCATTGCGGGCCTGACTTCAAGGGTTTTGGTCACATTAAATCTTTGGCAGTACTGGGATATGTTTGCCCCAACACCGCGTTCTGATGATGTTAAAGTTGAAGTCGTTTACCTCACAGGCGACGGGGAGCGCCATTCGGTTTTTCTGACTGATATGCGGTCTATGGGGTACTTTGAGCGTTGGCAAAAAGAGCGTTGGCGAAAGTATTTCAACGATAATTTGCGTACCGACGCCCAGCGGTATCTTTGGGAGCCTTTTGCGGTTTTTTTCGCAAGAGACCTGACCAGTGGCGGAATAGCCCCGGTTCAAATTGAACTCATTAGACATTGGCGCTCAGCGGAAAAGCCCTTGGGGCCACATCTTAGATCAAACACCAAGTCTTCGCCTTGGAATAAATATACATTTTATGTGTGGCGAGCAGAGTCGCCGCGAGATCCTGGAGGCCGTTATGGGGGATGATTCTAGGAAGAGGTTTTTGGAGTGAAATCTGTTCTCTTAAAGTTGAAGTCACTGTGGCAGGCTTTTCAAATGTGGGTGGAAGAGCCCGTTGATCCAAGGGCTCTTGGGCTTTTTCGCTGCTGGTTTGGATTTCTGTGTCTGGTGAATCTACTGTTGCTGTGGCCAGATATGCCCATGTGGTTTGGCAACAACGGAGTATTCCCGCCAGAAGTTCACAGTGTACTCAATAAGGAATTCAGACTTCAAATCTATGCGTTCACAGGCTACTCGGATTTTACTATTACGCTGATGCGGCTTATGGGGCTAGCAGGCGGCATAGGCTTAACACTAGGACTTTTCACGAGAACATCAGCCTTTTTTATTTGGCTCGTGGCAAGTAGTTATGCATGGCGGAATTCGGGGGTGCATCATTCAGGTGATAACCTCATCAGAATCGGCTGCTTTTTTCTAATGTTCGCCTGTTCTGATCAGGCCTTCAGTCTAAAAGCATATTTGGCGCGGAAAAATCTTTGGCCGTTTAAAACGCAAGTCGCTGGGAGTATACCCGCCTGGCCGCAGCGAATTCTCCAAATTCAACTTTGTATGGTTTATCTCGTGGCCGCCATTTTGAAACTCAAAGGCGAGATGTGGCGGGATGGCACAGCGGTGGGGATGGTTTTGCAACTTGGCGAGTTTGAACGTTTTCCTATTCCGGATTTCGTTATGACATCAGCCGGTTCCGCGTTTGCGACTTACTTCACCGTTGGCTTTGAGCTTTTGTTTCCCTTTCTCATCTGGTTTGATCCGCTCAGGCGATTTGTGATGATTCTCGGGCTTTTACTTCATGGAGGGCTGGAATGGACCATGAATATTCAAATGTTTCAGTGGGTCATCACGAGCTATTACATTTTATTTATTAGGTTTGACAAGAAGCCTGTAAAATCAGATGCTTAATTGACCCTGGGCAGTCATAAGCTGGCTGTGCTTGTGGGTACTTGCATAGAGATTTTATTTTAAAGGATGTCTGACAGCATGGAGCGAGAACTTTTTACGCCGAATCGACTTTTTTGCCCAGGCCCCACACCGTCTCCATGGGGCATCAAACAAGCTGGTCTTGATAGTGACGTCTATCATCGTAGCAAAGAATTTGAGGCGATCGTCAGATCATGTATTGATCTCTTGAAGCCACTGTATGGCACCAAAACAGACCCGGTGATTTTTACTGCATCTGGCACGGGGGCGATGGAGTCAGTGGTTGTTAATCTCACTGAACCCAACGATTCAGTGATGGTCGTGGTGGCGGGGAAATTTGGCGAGCGCTGGCAAAAATTAAATGAAACCTACGGCAACAAAGTGACCGTCATACCAGTGGAGTGGGGGCGTGCTCCAACTGCTGAAGTTGTGGAGTCCGCACTAAAGAAAGGTCCTGTACCAAAAGTCTTTTTCATGCAAGCCAACGAAACTTCAACGGGTGCAAGATTTGACGTAGGGGTGATCGCTAAGGTGATAAAAAAACACAGCCCTGAAACTCTCATTGTGGTTGATGCCATTTCATCCCTGGGAGCGCACGCCGTAAATATGGATCTTAACGGAATCGATGCTGTCACTGGTGGATCTCAGAAAGGTTTTGGCGTAGCTCCTGGTCTAAGTTTTGTGGCGCTTTCAGAGCGCGCCTGGGGCCGATTATCGACGAGATCAAAGTATTATTTTGATTTGAACAAAGAGCGTCTCGGGCAGGCCTCGGGACGAACGGCTTGGACGCCGGCTGTCAGTTTGATGCAGTCTTTACAAGCATCCTTGCAAGAGATTCACCGAATCGGTATTGAGCCATTTGCCGCCCATCATCAAAGGATGTCCAGAGCATGCCGAGCTGCTGTGAAGGCTTTGGGGCTTGAACTATTTGTTGAAGACCGGGCTGCCTCCGACGCTTTGACGGCTATCAAAGTTCCTGCTGGCCTTGATGGTACTGCCATTCTCGTTCGAGCCAAAACCAAGTA
>JBIJBX010000267.1:0-3399 GCA_044344995.1 Oligoflexales bacterium
AATAGCGGCTCATCAATGCCGACACTTGCACTCCGTCGATGGCGAGGGAATTGCCCGTTTCGAGAATTTCCTCGTCCATAAGTTCCTCCACGGCAGCAATGGCCGAGTACTCGAGCGCCAGTCCCATTGAACCGCCAGCATTATACTCGGCATGCAAAGCACCACCCGCGAATAGCGGAAGAGTTAAAAGCCAATCCCTGCCGCCCGACTTACCACCAGACGAAGAACTACCTTTACTGATAGGAGCCGCAATCGCGTTTACCCCAAAACTAACTAGGGCAAATGTCACAACCGCCTTAAGACCTTTGAGATTGCTCATGAGTTTAGCTCCTATGTTTAAAAATAGACCATTTCCCAACTTGGAAAACCCTGCGCAGAGTTCCCTAATCCATTGTATACTGTTCTAGACTAGGTCATGACAGATGAAGAAACTTCCTAATGACCCAAAGATAATAGGTAAAAATTTCCTAGCTTGTATCATGGGACCCTCACGGAATGCTTGTCATCGCCCACCGCGGAAATAATAAAGAAGCCTTCGAAAACAGTTTCTCGGCCTTTGAAAAAAGCGTGGAGTCTGGCGCCCACAGGATCGAACTTGATGTTGTCTTATCCAAGGACGGTCATGCGGTCATTAACCATGACGATCACCTTATGCACTCGACCGGTAAGCACCTCTATTGTTCACAGCTGACTCGAACTGAGATCTCGGCCATAAAATTACTGAATGGCGAACCGGTTCCTTTTCTCGATGAGGTGGTTGAGCGCTTTTTGAACCGGATCGAACTCAACGTGGAAATCAAGGGTAATAATCCTGCGTCGGGAAAAGTGGTTGGAAATATTGTAGGCCGACATCGTTTGCGCGACAAAGTGATCGCTTCCAGTTTTTTCCCGGAGGCTTTGCTTTATTTACGGGATCACCACCCAGACATTCAACGCGCCTGTCTCACGGGGGATGATGATCTACCCTGGCCGCACTTCGCGCACCTGGCGATTGTCAATTTCATGGCTATGACCTCTGCGTCGATTGTCCATCCGCGAATGGGACAAGTCTCGGCTGAATTTATGGATCAGAGTAAAGCAAGGGGCTGGAAAGTTTTCACTTGGGCTCCCATGGTTGGGGAAGATCACAGTCGTGAATCCTGGTGGACCTATCTTAAGACACTGGAAGTCGATGGTCACTGCACGAATTACCCACGCGAATTAGTAGGCTGGTTAAGTACCCAAAAATCATTGGACGATCGGGCTGCACGCCTGCTAACCTCAGCAAACAACAGAGGTTTGGCCCATGCGTATTAACACAATCCGCGATAAATCAAACTCCCTCGACTTACGTTTTGGCATTTCTGAAAATGCGGAGACTGCCAGTCGATTTCTTGTTTTTGCCAATGGACGATCAGAGTGGATTGAGAAGTACGAACATTTCCCAAATGACCTTCGAGTAAGTGACGACACGGGCTTTTTAATTTTCGATCATCGCGGTCAAGGCGGCTCTGGCGGCGCTAGAGCTTGGATTGATTCTTATGAGACCTACGCCAGCGATATGGGACATATGATCAGCGAGGCCACCAAAGGCAAACCCTTTAACCTTATTTGTCACAGCATGGGATCACTAATCTCTCTTGTCGCGATCATGAAAGGCCTGATCAAACCTCGCTGCGTCGTGCTCTCGTCACCTTTGTTAGGCTTGCCGAGCCAGCACATGCCAGCCCCGGCGGCGTACTACACGTCGAGTTTATTAACATATCTTTCCCTTGGTCATGTCCACTCAGGCGCCGGCAGATATTGGCGTCCAGCCTTTGAAAAAAATGTTTTAACGCGCTCCCACGAACGGTATCAAAACATCCAGAACTCACCATTTCCGATTCCAAGCCCAACGTTCCAATGGATCAAGGCAAGCTACGAAGCGACTCAATTTGTAAGAGAAAACGACAACCAATCGAAGATCACGATGCCGGTTCTTGTACTTTGCGGTACCGACGAAAGAGTCGTTGATCCTGATGCGATTCAACGTTGGGTTTCATCGGCTGCTCAAAACGCGAAGAGTGGCGTTGACTTTCACTGGATTCAGGATGGTCTTCACGAGCTGCTTTACGAAAGTCGTCCGATCTACGATCCCGTACTAAACTTGATCAGAGGCTGGTTTGATAAAAAAGGCTTCCCCCTTTAATCATCGCCAGTCTCATCAAGTTCAATCGTGACTTCAAATTCGCCTTCCGATGAAAAAACTTCTCTGGTTTTGCTTTTTAATACCGTTCTCGACGCCGCGTCGAGCGCAGAAAGTACCTTCAGATGCACAGACGCGACATGATGGACACCATCAAGCGACCAGATCCGAAGCGTTCCGATGTCAATGACGCCCTTTATTGCAAGAATTCCCGCTCGGATCTTATCGATATCCAGCAAAGGCGCTGCCTGAAGAAAAAGTTGCGAGCTCGCCCAGATGTTGCGAACTGAACCCAAAATAATAACCCCTGCGATCACCAAACTCATGACGGGATCAAGCCAGGGTATATCATAAAACCTCATCACGACACTTCCAATCAGAACAGCCACCCAACCCATAAGATCTTCGAGCATGTGCCAACTAAGTGCTCGTTCATTTTGCGTTTGGCCGCGCCCAATTCTCCACGCCGCGTAACCATTGACAGCAACGCCAAGGAGGGCAAGCCAGAACATTCCCGAAAGATGTGGTGTCTGCGGCGCCACCAAACGATTGATCGCAGACCACAGAATAAAAATAGATCCGGTTAAAATGACGCAACTGGCCCCAAACGCGGACAACAGGGACAACCGACGAAAACCAAATGTGAATCGACCTGTCGCCGCAGCGCTCGACCATTGTTGAAGAACGAGTGCCGCCAGCAAAACAAGCGAATCCCCAAAATCATGGATGGCGTCGGCCTGAATGGCCACACTATTAGTCCACCAACCACCAACCAGCTCAACGATGGCAAAAAGAAGATTGAGGGCAAATGCCGTTCGAATATTCGCCACTGACTGCTGCGACGAATCGCGCGCAGCATGGTTATGGAATTTTCCGTGGGCATGTCCCAGATGGTGATGACCGTGACAATCGCCGGTCATTTGACGGCCTCAGCCGCGAAATTCTTGGATAGTTTTACCTGCGCAACCGTGATTCCAACTTGCGCGAACAAATCCACGGAATCGCGCGTGCGATAGTCGTGAGCATAAAGCACGCGCTTAACATTGCCGAGGTTTATCAGGCGCTTTGCGCACATGGCACAAGGAAGATGGGTAACGAACACAACCTTTTCGGTACTCCTAGGGCTGTCACAGTTGATTACGGCATTTTCTTCGCTGTGTAAGCAACCGCAGTTACCAACTTCATCACGATCACAGCCATTGTGTAGCCCACTGGCGTTGCCATTATAACCAACC
>JBIJBX010000061.1:0-12000 GCA_044344995.1 Oligoflexales bacterium
GAGCGATTTTTTTTGCAGTTCGCCGTTGATATTTATAGCACAACAAGTGAACGACGATTTGTAGATAACGAGATCTTTAGTTCGGCGAATACGTCAGCTGCTTTTCTGGGGATAGGCTATTTCTCCCCGGAGGTGCGTTCTTTTGTGCGAGAAAAATTATAAGTTTCCTGATGACCCATTAGGGTTAGTTTCTTTTTGACCATTTGTTTCAGGTTTGGTAGCTCAATGAATGGGTCATAATTCGTGGCCTTTGGAGGTTCTGGTGACTATTGTGAAATTATTTTCGCTGCTTTTTGCTCTCTCTTTCAGTTTATCTGCGGCCGCCGATGTTTGCCAGAAAATGTATATTCCCAATGGCTACCAGATGGGATGTACAGCCCAGGGCTGTGAAAAACATTATGTGCGCCAGGGATTTCAGTTGGCTTGCAACCGGAACGAGTGCCAGGTCATGCCGGTGCATCTTAACTATTACGTGGGCTGCACAGTTCACGGGTGTCAGCAGTACTATGTTCCTCCGGGGTCAGTACTAGGCTGCTCTGCGGAATCTTGTGTCGTCGCCGAGGCAAGCTCAGGCTACAAACTTGGCTGTACTGCTAATGGCTGCAAACAGTATTACGTGTCTCGAGGCTATAAGCTAGGGTGTACCGACAACGACTGTCGTTCGTACTATCTGCCGTCGGGCTATCAGTTGGGTTGCACGGCTGAGACGTGCATGACTGAATATGTTCCCATGAACTACGCGTTTGGCTGTAATCGGGAGTCTTGTCTGAAAGACTATGTTCCAAATGGTTACGAATTCGCATGTAGCCCACGTTGGTAACGGCTAATATTTGATAATTAATCAATAATTACAGTGACATAAAACCCTAAAGATTTTCTGACAATCGCCGATAAAATGTTGGGATTGAAGGGAGCGCTATGCCCGTTCATGGTCGCATTAAAAATGCCGGATTTAGCCTTGTTGAGCTGATGGTCGTTGTCGGCATCATCGGAGTGCTTGCGGCCATTGCGATACCGAAATTACAGATTTTCTCCGCAAAAGCTAAGCGCACTGAGGCCCGCAACATGCTTCGCCAAGTGCACGCGTTTCAATCTTCGTATTTTACAGAGAACTCGACATATTCGCAGTCTTGGACTGAATTGGGAGTGTCCCAAGAATCTCTAGCAGGAAGTAATTATATGGCTCCCGTGCTAAGAGGTAACATCGCAGGAAATACGTACCATGCGGTCACTGGTTTGAGAGCAGGAAGGTCCCTTTGCTCCGGCGTGACTACGGATATATGGGTAGTGGGTGATTGCAATGATCGGGATCCGCTCTGCACAACTATATCGGAGGGGAGTGGTCAGACATTAGAGGAATTATTTTCTGGTAAGCCGGCCCCGTTAAGTCCAGCCTTAAATTGCAACTAGAAACCGAAGGCCTTGAGTTGACCTCTTACGATGTGGCCTTCGGATTGAAGTATTTGGCTACTTCAGGAATCGGATTACCAGCCATGATGTCACTTAATAATTTTGCGGAACCATGCGCCCAGCTAAAGCCGTGACCAGTGAATCCTGCAACCGTGTAAATGCGCGGACTGGTGGTCGGACCGATAAACGGGAAGCCGGTTTTTGAGGCCGCCATGATTCCGGCCCAGCTAAATTCCCATTCGATTTTTTCTTTAATGTCATAGTGCTTCGCGACGAACTCTTGTAGCCCGATATCAACTGATGGATTTGGAATCACGTCGTAAGTGCCGATTTCGCCGTTTGGTACGTTGTTGCGCCAGCCGCCAATGATCAGTCGATTGTCTTCAGATACCAGAGCGTACTCGTAGCCATGATCAAAGCTATGTGGGAATTTTACTTTAAAATTATGCTTCAATGGCTTTGACGTAATGATTTGACCCTTAAATGGGTCCACTAATTTGCGTTCTGCAAAGTATCGAGAGACTAGGGGTGAATAGGCATTGGTGGCCAGGACAACGGCGTCGAATTTATGAGAACCATACTGTGACGTTATTTCAACAAAGTCACCGTTCTCTTCCACCGAGCTGACTTTAACGCCCGAGAAATATCTGACGCCCCTGCGGGTGACGTCGTCAATAAGACCGTTTCTGAACTTCACCGGGTGAGCTTGGGCACTGCCTGGCTCAAACCTGGCACCGTAAACATTCTTGAACCCAAGGGCCTCTACTTCTGCCTTTGGAACGTAGGTACTGTCAAAACCGTTACGGTTAAGAAGGGTAATCGATTCCTGAATCTCTTTGTCTTCGCTGTCTTCGATCGCAATCACCAGGTAGCCGTCTTGACGGTAGTCAGCATCGAGATTCAGGCGTTTTACGGTCTCTCTGACTTCGTGGCAGATCTCAATGGAGTAACCCCAAATTTCTTTGGCCGTCGCTTCGCCGTGGAGAGCCGTCAGAGCCATCATACTTTCAACGGTGCCGTAAAGAATGTGTCCGCAGTTTCGGTAGGTGGCCGCCTTCTCTTGCTCAAAGTCGATGATGGTGATGTCCTCGAAACCGCGGTCGAGGAGCCAATAGGCCGCACTCGCTCCCGCAAGCCCTGATCCGATGATGGCAATGCCGCCATCCTTTGGGGAGGCTTTAATTCCGTCCCGAGGCGGCACAGTCATCCAGTATGAGGGGGTCCAATCGTTCATTTATCCACCATCTTGAGCCTTTGGAAAGCTTACTACACAAGGGTTTCAAGCTAATTAGAGAGCATTTCTAGTTCGTAACCGCCTGAATTGTCAACACTTATAAAGGTGTGTTAAAATAAGCTCAATAAAACAGCGTTTTTTTCCGATAGTGGGCCGCTTTAATTCTAGTTTTTGAGTGACCTTTTAATGACCAAAAGGTGAGTCAATTGTGGAAGCTGGCGGCTACCTTAGCTGGAATGAACTTAGAGGATGGTGTGACATGAAGTGTTATTTTGTCATTTTCGCGGTGCTGACGTCGTTGCAGTCTTGTAAGTCGAGTCAGTTTACGGGCGGCTCAACTCGCTCCCCAGCACTTCCTCCCGTCCAAGTTCGTCAATTCGTTCAAGACACCCGAGAAGTGCGCCAAGTTCAGGTGAAGCAAGGTTCCTCGGGAGCGAGCAACAACCAAGTTCACAATGTCACAGCTATGGGAATTGTCGATATCGTGGTTGTTGTCGATAACAGCGGCTCCATGAAGGAAGAGCAAACAAACCTCTCATCGCGTATGTCCCCACTATTGTCGGCAATTAAAGACTCAGACTGGCGCATGGTTGTCGTTAGTACCGACGCTAATAACGAATATTTCCGGGGCCCCATCTCCAAATCTAATTTCAATGTGGACAATATCTTCGCCAACTATGTGATGAATGCCGGGGTCAATGGAAGCGGCCTTGAACGCCCAATTCTCAGGGCTGTGGATGCCCTCAGATGGCGCCCACTTTTTGGCGGCTCATGGCTACGGCAAAACTCCGCTGTGGCGGTCGTAATCTTGACGGATGAAGATAACTGCCACATTGATAATGACAAAGGCTACGGCTGTAGCGGTTTCAGTGATGCCAGTGGAACTTATCTCACCAACTACCTTTCAAGTATTCGTAAAGTTGGTACCGATGCGCGAGTTTACGGAATTTTCTGGCACCCAAGTCAGGCCCAGGCCCAGTGTACGACAGCTTTAAAACAAGCAAATGTAATTGCAGAGGTGGTGCAGCAGACCGGCGGAACTTGGGGCTCCATTTGTGACGCAGATTACAGTGCGACTCTCAGCAAAATTTCCAATGACGTGGCGAAAATTTTAAAAGCAGACTTTGTTCTTAGCTCTCAGCCAGATCCTGGTACCTTCAGAATGACCGTGAACGGTCAGCCTTGGACTGACTACCAACTCGTCGGGCTTCAGGTTCGGTTTACGCGCAAGCCGCCGGTTGGTTCCGCCGTTCGTGTAGAATATCGCAGCGGAGCGTTCGGGGTGGTGACCAATAGGTTTGATCTGCCCGAGTCGCCTGCTGGAGGCATGGTGACGGCAACCATCGGTGGCCAGCCTGCCGGTAATGTCACCTATGATGCCGCCACTGGTAAGGCTGTCTTTGGCCAGATGCCGCCAGATGGCAGTACGATTCTCATGTCCTATAAGGTGGATTCCCCTTTGAAGACGATATTTGAGATTGCTCCTAATGCTGACACAAGATTTTTGAAAGTTTTTGTTAATGGAGCATTGGTAGATCGTAGTAGTTATACGTATAGTTCCACGGCTGGGACGATTACCTTCAAGGTGCCACCACCAGAGTCGGCCAACATTAGAGTTGAATGGCGTGGGCGCGCGACGACGACCTAATCGCCTACTTTACTTTTGTCTTAATTCTTTCCGCTAGCTCACGCGAGACGCCCTTGACCAGGGTCAGGGCGTCAACATTGGCGTTGATGATGGCTTCGATACTGCCAAAGTGTTTTAGAAGCTCGGCTCTAATTTTGGGACCGATTCCCTCAACGGTCTCAAGTAAAGACTTTTGACCAAGTCTACTACGCTTATTGCGATGTTTGGTTATGGCAAAACGGTGCGCCTCGTCTCGCACCTGCGTCATAATTCTGAATGCAGGAGATCCCGGGACCAGAGGAATGGGCGTGTCTTGGCCTGGTTTAAACACACGTTCAAGGGAATGCTTCGGCGCAGAGCTCCTTTTTGTGGTCTTCTCAGTGCGAGATTTTGCGAGCGAAACAATTTGCAAGGGTAGCCCAGGAAATTCTGCGTAAGCTGACAAGGCACTCTCAAGTTGACCGCGCCCACCGTCAATCACCAAAAGATCTGGCAGATCGTTATCTCTAACGCCACGCTCAAGGCGGCGTTTTACGACTTCACGAATGGATGCGAAGTCATCTGGAGCGCCTTGCACGGTTTCGATATTATAAGTGCGGTAGAGGCTTTTTTCTGGATGCCCATCGATGAAGCAAACATCTGAGGCCACAATCGCAGTCCCTTGAAGGTTACTGATGTCGATACATTCAATGCGGCGCGGCGGTGCCTGCAAACCAAGTGTGGACTGCAGTGCTTCCAGAGTTGAGCGTCTTCGGTCCATGGCACGGACGGCCTCATCATGGGCGTACTGCGCGTTTTTTGCGGCAATGGCAGAAAGATCTGGCCAGGGGGCTCTTAGGTTTTTGAGCGGTCTCAGCTCAGGCGTTTTTACGCCTTCAGTCTTGATGGCCATGGCGATATCTTCGGCGTTGCTCAGTTCTCGGTCGATAACAATTCTCGGCGGCACAAAACGGCCTTCATAGTATTGGAGTAGAAAGTGGGGTAGTGTTTCTTCAGGATTTTCGATACCACTAGCGGCAAACGTGAAGGAATCTCCGCCCAGTAATTTTCCTCCGCGCACCATGGCCACATGAATGGCGACTGCGTCTTTTGACTCAATACAGCTGATTACGTCTCCGTCTATATCTGGTGCAACCATCACAGATTGTTTTTCATTCAAAATATCGATTGCTTTGATCTGATCGCGGTACGATGCGGCCAACTCAAACTGCTCCCTTTCAGATGCCATGAACATTTT
Organism: Oligoflexales bacterium; assembly: GCA_044344995.1. Lineage (GTDB taxonomy): Bacteria > Bdellovibrionota_B > Oligoflexia > Oligoflexales > RGVZ01 > CAMDKS01. The sequence goes on from JBIJBX010000061.1 coordinate 5,509, forward strand.
GCCTTCCAGGGTTTTTGCGACTTCATCATTTTTGCCCTCAAGCAAAGCCATGGCATCTCTAAGCATAGATTTATAGGCGTCTTTGTCCACATTCAGCACGCAAGGCCCCAGACACATTCGCATGTGATAGTAGTTGCACACTCGCTTGGCGTGTTCAAACTCCCAAGTGCTGCAGCGAATCAGTGGAAAGACGCGTTTGATAGCATCAAGGCTGGTTTTAAGACTGCCGGCAGCACTGAAAGGGCCAAAATACTCAGCCCTGTCATCCTGCCTTCGCCGTGATATTTCAATCCGAGGCCAGTCGGCTGAGAAGTCAATTCTTATAAAAGGATATTCTTTGTCATCCCGCAGAAGAATATTGAATGGCGGCTGATGATGCTTTATCAGGGTGCGTTCGAGTAACAGGGCCTCAACCTCAGTTTTGACCAACATGATTTCAAAATCATAAATCTCACGAACAAGAGAGCGGGTCTTTGGCGAGTGGTCTTTACTGTCGGTGAAATAACTTGAGACCCTTGATTTTAGATCTTTAGCTTTACCCACATACAGCACTTGGCCCTTCGTGCTTTTCATGAAATAGACGCCAGGATTGCGTGGTAAGGCCGAAATTTTGGAGCGAATAGCAGGGTTCAAGTGTAAGCCTCTTTGTCGGCCGTTTGTTCGTCATCTGCTCCCAGTTGGCTTGCGTGTTTGAGTAAAAGATCCTTCAAAGAGCGTATCTCATCGCGCAGCTCGGCAGCTTTTTCAAAATCAAGCTCAGCGGCCGCTTTTTGCATGGCCTTACTTTTTTCTCGAATAGTTTTTTCGACGGTTGCCACGTCATGTTTAGCTAATAGGGCCAAGGCTTTTTTGATCTCCGGTGATTCTAGGTCATCAGTTTCCGTGGTAAGGCCGTAAACTTTTCGCAAATCCTCGGGAATGGTCTTGATGACAGTTTTTGGCGTGATGCCATGTTTAAGGTTATGCTCCATCTGTATTTTTCGCCGCCGGGCTGTCTCATCGAGGCACTGGCGCATGGAGTCGGTGATGCGGTCCGCGAAAAATATGACCTTACTGTCGGCATTACGCGCCGCCCTTCCAACAATTTGGATCAGTGAGCGCGCTGACCTGAGAAACCCTTCCTTGTCGGCGTCCATGACTGCGACCAGTTTGACTTCCGGCAAATCCAGGCCCTCTCTTAGTAAATTGATTCCGATCAGAATATCAAAAACCCCTCGGCGGAGGTCCCGTAAGATATCGATTCGCTCGAGGCTATCAATATCCGCATGGAGCCAGCGAACTCGCAGTCCCATCTCTTGGTAGTATTTGGTCAGATCTTCGGCCATGCGCTTTGTCAGTGTGGTGACCAGAACGCGGCCGCCGTCGGCAATGGTTTGCCGCATATCACCGTAGAGTTGATCAACTTGACCGTTGATGGGTTTAATAACGATCTCGGGATCAAGCAGTCCCGTTGGCCTGATGATTTGCTGCGTGAATGTTCTGCCGGTGGCTTCGAGTTCGTAATTGCCGGGTGTAGCTGAAACATGGATTATTTGCCCTGTGCGGGTCAAAAACTCATCGAAATTAAGTGGCCTGTTATCCAGTGCACTTGGCAAGCGAAAGCCAAAATCAACCAGGACTTGTTTGCGGCTGCGATCACCACGGTACATGCCGCCAATTTGCGGGACTGTAATGTGGCTCTCATCAATAAACGTGATGAAATCTTTTGGGAAGTAATCGAGCAGAGTCGGCGGCGGCTGGCCGGGGGACATCCCTGTGAGGTAGCGGCTGTAGTTCTCGATCCCCGGGCAAAATCCAAGATGCTCGAGCAGTTCAATGTCGTGCATGGTTCGTTGTTCAAGCCGCATATACTCTACCATTTTTCCCATGGCGCGTAGCTCACGCAGGCGAACGCCTAAGTCTTCAAGAATTTCTTTAATAATCACCTTCATGTCGGTGCGGTCAGTGACATAGTGACTATTGGGGTAGAGGGTCAGCTCTTTGACGGTTCGAACCGTGGCGCCTGAAATGGCGTCGACTAGAGAGACGCGTTCAATTTCATCGCCAAAGAATTCCACGCGTAGCATTTCGTCACGTTGGTGCGCAGGAAAAATATCAATGACGTCACCGCGAGCCCTGAATGTGCCGCGAATAAGATTCACATCATTTCGGCCGTACTGGATGTCAACGAGCCGTCTCATGAATTTTTCCCGAGAGATGGTTTCGCCTGTTTTGATTGGAAGAACAAGTTTGGCGTAACTTTGCGGTGAGCCCAGGCCGTAGATGCAGCTCACACTTGCCACCACAATCGTATCTCGCCTCTCAAAAAGAGACATGGTGGCTTTGTGGCGCATCCGGTCGATGTCATCATTGATGGCGCTATCTTTGGCGATGTAAGTGTCGGTGCTCGGGACGTAAGCTTCTGGTTGAAAGTAGTCGTAGTAGCTAATGAAGTATTCGACAGCGTTGTCGGGAAAGAATTCTTTGAATTCCGAGAAAAGTTGGGCTGCCAGGGTTTTGTTGGGAGCCATGATGAGGGCGGGCCGTCCAAGTTTGGCGATGATGTTGGCCATGGTGAATGTTTTACCACTTCCCGTTACGCCAAGGAGGACTGAGTGACGTTCTCCGGCAGTTGCCCTGCTCACTAATTCAGCAATAGCCTGCGGCTGATCTCCCTGCGGAGTCAGGCCAGAAGCGAGTTTGAAAGGAATTTCCTGGGTCATTCATCACCGGTGTAAGGTGTGCAAAAAAAATCGTTATCAAAGACGTTATAGCCTGTTTAAAAACTAAGCACAAGTGCCCGTCATCGCTAACAAAAAGGCTTCATTGGCTCGGTGCTTTTATATTGTCGAGGCCGGACAAACACTCTATCATGTTAGCTCAAAGTTTTCGTCGTGAGATCGTTTGTTTATGTCGCTATCCGATGTTGTGGTGGCGGCAGTTGGGGAGGCGAGAAACAGTGTCAAAATTTTTTAATGTTTTAATAGTCAGCTTATTTTTAGCTACATTCTTCACGCAGGCAACACCGGCGTATGCATGGTGGTTTTGGACGCCTGGCGACACAGTCGACAACGTCGGATATAAGCCTGAACAACCAATACCATTCAGCCATAAGCTGCACTCTGGTGACCGTAAAATTCCTTGTGAGTACTGTCACTCCAGCGCGCGCCGATCATTTTCCTCCGGTGTTCCGTCTGGAAATACCTGCATGGGCTGTCACAAGATTGTCCGTACTGACAAACCGGCAATAAAAAAATTAACGGAAGCTTACGAGAAAAATCAGCCGATCGAATGGGTGAAGGTGCACGACATTCCAGATTTTGTGCGTTTCCCGCACAAGCGTCATGTTCAGACCAAAGACCAAGGTGGTGCAGGACTCCAATGCCAAGAGTGCCACGGTAAAGTCGAAGAAATGGAAGTGCTCGAGCAAGGCGCGCCTCTCCAGATGGGCTGGTGTATTGGCTGTCATAAAGAGCGGAATGCGCCACTCGATTGTTTGGCTTGCCACTATTGATGAAAGTCTAGTGATAGAAGTCTAGCCGCGGAAAACTGTCGAAAGCTAAATTAGTTTGGTTCCTAAAAAAAGAGGGTCGTTACAAGATGAGTCAAGACATCACAAAAAATGACAAAGATACACCAGTTCGCATCACGCCAGTCACTGCCATTCCCGGCTATGAGATGACAGAGCGTGGGCCGGAAGTGTTCGCTCCAGTCGACGGGCCTCTCGAGGCTCCGGTTAAAGAAATCGAAAAAGGCCCTCTTTATATGGCGGCCGAAGAAGTGCTGCCCGCGGTTGATGAAGAAGCCGCCCATTTGACAGCGGGTGATGAAGCTCTTGCTTCGACTGCCGTATCTCGTCGTGATTTTCTGAAGTTGTTTTCGGCAGCGGCCGTCGCGAGCTCCGCGGCATGTGTTCGCAGGCCTTTAGAAAAGGTCGTACCGTATGTTGATCAGCCGGTCGATCAGGGAATCGGAATTTCGACTTACTACGCGTCCACTTGCGGTGAGTGTGCGTCAGGTTGTGGTATCACGGTCAAGACGTCGTCTGGATTACCCGTTAAAATCGAAGGTAATGCTGAACACCCTCTCAGTCAGGGATCAACTTGCGCAACAGGCCAAGCAAGCTTGCAGGCTTTGTTCCATCCAGATCGCCGTTCAGCGCCTGGATTCCAAGGAGCCAATGGGCTTTCCACCTATGCTTGGAACGATATGTACGAGGTTCTTTCCCAGCGCTTGACCGGTAAGAAGGTAGCGATTTTCACCAATGGGTCCACGGGTTCTAGAAATGATTTTTACGGCGATGTGCTAAAAAAATTGGGTGGCAGTGAGAACGATCTTTATACTTACGAATCAAATTCTCTATACGAGTCAATCAGTGAAGCACATCAGCTAACATTCGGTGTGGAGTGTTTGCCGCGTCCGGATCTTCGTTTGGCAAAAGTCATCGTCGGTCTTGGGACAGATTTCCTTGATGTTGGAACCCATCCGGTATTCTTTGCTAAAAACTTTGCTGGTTTTCACACGCTCCGCGGCGCAGAGCTTGGCAAGTTCATTCAATTTGAAAGCATGATGACCCAGACTGGATCGAAGGCTGACGAGCGTCACGCTATTCCTCCATCAGGTGAGATTGTTGCGGCACTGCTTTTGATGAAGTCGCTTTTGGAGAAAGGTGCTTCAGGACGAGCGAAAGATCAGGCTCAAAGAATTTTGGCCTCCAACCTCGATGTCGTTAAAAGTGGATATGAATTGCTGGGTGTCAGCAAAGACGTCTTTGATCATGTGGCGGAGGAACTACTAAAAGGCCCATCGATCGTACTAGCTGGTAATACCGCGTTTGATGAGAACGCAACCATGTTGCAAGTCGCCGCCGCAATCATCAATGACATGATCGGAGCCTACGGCAAAACTTTGTTCTTGGATCGTGGCTGGATGAGATCACCAGTGCGAGTCGGCGATTTGGCTCGATTCATGTCGAATGCCAATAAATATGATGCCGTCTTCTTCATTGAGACGAATCCAGTATTCACGGTGCCATCATCCTTGGGTTTTGAGGCTGTTTTGAAGTCCATTCCGATGGTCATCAGTATGCAGTCCACGCCTAATGAGATGGACAATTACGCCCACGTTATTTTGCCCACGACTCACGCACTCGAGAGCTGGGGTGATGAGCATCCTGTCGCCGGTTTCTGGTCGGCAAGACAACCGGTCGTAAGATCGGTCAAAGATGCTCGACAGTCTGAGGATATATTCCTTTGGATCCTGGCGGCGCAAAAGAAAAGTCTTCCTTATCAAGATTACCGCGCTTATCTCTTCGATAAATGGAAGTCTCTGATGGCCTTGGTCGACGTTAAGGGCGTTGACTTTGATACCTTTGTGAAAGCCGTCCTCAGGCGTGGTTTTGCGGGCAAGCTAGAAACCCGCCCTGCTCCGTCAATTCGTGACGTCGCGGGGTCATTCAAGATGTCGGCAGTTGCTACTGGCAAGGGCCTTCGTTTGTTGGCGCCGCTTGATCCGAGGTTGGGTGATGGTCGTGGAGCTGATAAACCGATCTTGCAAGAGATTGGTGACGGCATGACGACGATTGCCTGGGATAGCTGGGTGGCCATGAATCCAAACACGGCAGCACAGATGGGCTTTAAGCGTAATGACGTTCTATTAATAGAGTCAGATGCTGGAAGTGTCAAAGTGGCCCTTTATCCGTTGCCTGGACTACATGCCAACGCCGTGGTGATCAATCGCGGGAATGGTCATGCAAAAGAGTCCGGCATTGTCCAAGGCGGGGTTGGCATTGATCCATTAAAGCTCGCTGGCAAAGGCAGTGATCCGTTGACTAAAGCACCGGTCACTTCTGGGCAAGAGGTGAAGATCAGCAAGACCGGCCAAATCTACCGTTTGGCAGCCATGCAGAAGAGTCATGATATCGGCAAGCGTATTGGAATCGTGAAGAAATACTCAGTCGAGAATGTGAAAGAGCTTAAGCGTAACGTCAGTCTTGATGATGTGCCAGATCTCTATCCTAAGTTGAAAGAAGATGAGGCAGCCCAATACCGTTGGGGTATGTCCATTGATCTCACCAAGTGCTCGGGTTGTGGTGCGTGTATGGCCGCATGTGCCATCGAAAACAACGTTCCTCAGGTGGGTCGAGAGCAGATCTTGCTTGGTCGTGAGATGCACTGGATAAGGCTTGATCGTTATTTCGCGGGTGACATTGATAATCCGCAAGTCACGTTCCAACCTATGATGTGTCAGCAGTGTAATCACGCGCCATGCGAAGCGGTTTGCCCTGTGATCGCTACAAGTCACGATCCAGAAGGTATCAACTCCATGACGTACAACCGTTGTATCGGTACACGTTATTGCGCGAACGCCTGTCCTTACAAAGTGCGCCGCTTTAATTGGTGGACACACAAATGGGGCATCATGGGCGACAGACCACAGGACCGCATGCCGAGGGCCTTGAATCCAGAGGTCACAGTCAGAACCCGTGGCGTGATGGAAAAATGTAACTTCTGC
>JBIJBX010000268.1:0-3359 GCA_044344995.1 Oligoflexales bacterium
GCCTCCGAGATAAGTTTGACCCAAGCCAGCGGTAATGTGGACTTTCGCGTTTGCCAAAGACCAAAAACAAACGGCAGTCTCGTAAGCTCGTGCCAAACTTGACCAAGATCCAGAATTTTCCAAAATTCAGGCCGCCGTGCGAGCGCCTCGTCTCCAATCACCAGTTCCATGGCTCGGTCTCCAGCTTGCGCGCCGACCAATTGACTCTTCGAGGTGGTTTTTGCCTGAGACAAGATCCTGAAAGCACGATCGCGGCCACACCATAAATGCAGCAACACCTTTGAAAGGGCTGCCGAAGCGGCCGATGCTGGTGTCATCAATAAATTCGGTGTGTTTACAGGTTGGCCGTCATTTGGCACCGAGCGCACGAGCGTTCTTGCCAAGACGTCGACGTCTTCAACCGCAGCGTTTTTGCGAAACAAATCTGCCAAGATTTGCTGGCGTCGACGAACAAATTGCCAAAAATCCTCGTGCTCACGATGAAGTCCAAGGTAAACACTATGGACCGCACCTTCACTGGCTATTCCCAACGGTAATGCAACCCTTAGCTGCTCTGCGTTCAAAAGCGAGATGCTTGAGGCTGGAGCAAGATCAACAACTCCATCCATCAACCATTTGTTAACGGTACTCGGATGGCCTGAAATGAAATTTAGCGATCCACCTGCCAGGCGACGCAATTCTGTATAGAACGGAACAAGGTTCAGATAGGGAATCCAGCCAATTTCGATGGGAGTCATCGTGGGGCTCATCGACAGCTCCTCAAAACCTTATCCGCGAGGCTAATTGTCTGATCAATATCCGCATCTGTGTGAGCAGCTGAGACGAATCCTGCTTCAAAGGGCGATGGAGCTAAGTAAACTCCGCCGTCGAGCATGCCCCAAAAAAACTTTTTAAACAGACTGATATTAGAAGCTTTTGCCTCGTTATAATTGCGCACCGGACCTTTCTGGAAAAAGAAGCCAAACATTCCGCCTTCGCAATCTGCAAACAGATCAATGTTGTTGGACTGGGCCACGTACTTTAAGCCATCGGTTAACTTCCTGGTTTTGGCGCTAAGATTTGCGAAGAAGTTGGCTTGTGAGATCAGCTCAATCGTTTTTAATCCAGAGGCCACGGCCACTGGATTTCCGGAGAGCGTACCTGCTTGGTAAACAGGACCAAGTGGAGCAACTTTTGACATCACTTCTTTGCGGCCGCCGTACGCAGCAATCGGCATTCCGCCGCCGATCACTTTCCCAAGGCAGGTGAGATCGGGCCTGATATCATGCAGTGCTTGCACTCCACCCAAAGCAACCCGGAAGCCTGTCATGACTTCATCAAATATCAGGAGTGCCTTATACTGGTCACAAAGCGCCCTAAGTCCCTCAAGAAAACCAGGCTCTGGCCGAATAAAACCACTGTTACCGACGATGGGTTCGACAATAATCGCAGCCAATTCGTCCGGATGTCGCTCAAAGGCAGACGCGACTGCACCAAGATCATTAAAACCAACCGTCATGGTGTCTGCGGCAGTGCCGGCCGGCACGCCCGCACTGTCTGGCACACCCATGGTGGCCGCGCCACTGCCAGCTTTTACAAGCAGCATATCTCCGTGCCCATGGTAGCAACCTTCAAACTTTAGAATTTTCGAGCGCCCAGTAAAAGCTCTGGCCACTCGCAAAACGGACATACAAGCTTCCGTGCCGGATGAAACAAATCGCACCATCTCCATGCTCGGTACAAGTTTTTGGACAGTCGTAGCCAAAACCGTTTCCCTGGCCGTCGGTGCGCCAAAGGAAATGCCTTGCGTCGCAGTATCCGCGATGGTCTTCACCACCTCGGGATGCGCATGACCAAGAATCGCCGGCCCCCAACTACCGATGTAATCGATATACTCATGACCGTCCTCGTCCCACAGTCGGCTACCAGATGCTCGTTTAATAAAAATCGGTTGGCCATCAACGGACCTAAATGCGCGTACTGGAGAATTAACGCCGCCAGGGATCACAGCGCTGGCGGCTTCGAATAAAGCTTTGGATCGGGCCCAAGAACGATTCATTAGGAAACTCCTAGAAATAACACGATAACCTCGGGGCGCCCCATTTTGCGCCTTTAGCAAAGCCTTAGCAAGGTGATTTAGTATTGCTTAAATCGGTAATAAACCACTGCTTTGATTGATCTTTTTAAATTCGAGGTGAAGCCCCGGGGTTTTAATCTAGCTTTGCCCGCCGCCTTTGTTAGGCTCTAGCCTATCGTTTCTCCGCCCTAAACTTTTCTACACCCTATTGAGAGCGAGTCGATCCTATGCGCATTAATTTTATTATCTCGTTGGTTTTATTAGCCGGTTTCCTGAGCGCAAACTTCGGTGTGAGCTCACCCCAACAAACTCGTTCCAGCAAATTTTCTAGTTCGGCGACTCAGCTGCCTATCGCGGCCTTAGACATTTCAAAGCTGACTCGCGCGCAGGTCGAACGTGTAAAATCCAAGCCTGAGTTCAAGTGGTGGAGTGAATTTGGCGATACGCTCGTTGTCAGCGCCGACACCATGACAATTGAAGAAAGTCTTCGCACTGAAAATTTACCGATTATTGGCCGGTGGTTTGGATTGTCCCCTGACATGCTTGAGGTTGCCGTGGCGGCGCACTCCCAGGAAATACCACTAGGGCGCAAGCTTCTCGTAAAAAGTGGGCGTTTATCCCTATTGGCGCGTTCGCCGTCATCTAAAGATGACGCTCTACTTCCATCCTGGCACTTTAAAATTACGCCGTTTGTAGCGAACACTGTTTATGTGAGCTCAGGCAGCATCGATGGCCGCCCGAAAATTTGGGGTCAGGCTCAATTTATTCGCGCCAAAAACATTATGGCAGATGTCGACCCGGTCCGCTGGTACTTGGACGTTGGGACCCTCACCAATTGGAATCGTCACGTTTCTTCCGTAGACATTGTTTCGGCTCGAGATTGGATCAAAAACGAATTTGATCAGCTGAAGCCATCAAGCTTAAACTTACAGAAATTTAACGTTATGGGAAGAGATGCATGGAATGTCATTGCAACCTTTGACGCGGGCCCGACCAGTGATATCTACATCATCTGCGGACATTACGATTCCATCAGCGAACGCCCCTCCGAATTAGCACCCGGAGCCGAAGACAACGCCACCGGCGCCGCCGCGGTGATCGAGCTTGCGCGCGTATTTTCCAAATATCCCAAATCAGCTACTCTCGTGTTCGCGACATTCAGTGGCGAAGAACAGGGGCTCGTTGGATCAAAAGCATTCGTTCGAAATCTTGACCCTGCAACACGCTCGAGGATCAAAGCTGTTCTCAATATGGACATGATTGGCTACTCGAAAGACGACTCCGAGGACGTGCTCTTGGAGTC
>JBIJBX010000269.1:0-3334 GCA_044344995.1 Oligoflexales bacterium
GTGGCCGGGTCTTTGTGGTCCTGGGCATGTAAGGGGGACCTTTTGCGGATATCGCGGCTTATCATTACCGCTCTTGTCGCCACGCTGGCTTTTGTCGCCTGCCGGACGAATGTTACTACGAATATTCAGCCATCAAGTAAGCCTGCCGTTGGTCTTGATCCCCTGACTGACGTGGACCAACTGAAAGCGTTCCTCCGGCTGCGATTCCTGTCGTATCCTATCAAACCGGAACACCTTGATCTCATCTTGAGTGCCGCCAACGAAGTCATCGGGACAAACCTCACGAAGGAACAAGCTCCCTGGTCCCCAGAAGATATCGGGTTAATTTTGACTCGACTTGTCGAAAAGGCGAAACTGCCCGGCGTCCTTGAGGCCCAATCCCTACGTGTGTCCTTTGCACTGACAACGGTGACTGGGCTCAACGACTTCGTGGGCGGAATCATTCTCGACTCGTGTTCACGGGTTACGTATTCATCCTCCATGGCGTCACATCTTGGAAAACTTTTCGAATCACTATTTATGAAGTCCCGGCAGATGGAAGAGTTTGCTCCTCAGGTCTATCAGGAACTGATTTTGATTCGTGGCGGCCAGCCACCGAGCAACTGTCGAAAGACCCTTCGATACGCCACCGCTCGTTCCCTGATCAGTGGTGCCAAAGACGGGGGCACGAAGACCCCGGCTCTGGCCACCATCGTTTCAGCCCTGATTAAAGAGGAGATTCGACTTGCTCGTCTGGCAGGTGTTTCTGCGACCACCTTGAGCGCCGGTCTTTCCGTCTGGGAAAATCGGGTTCTCGACAACAACGAGTCATTGTCTGTTACAAATGGACTCGTCGAAGCGCTCAAAACGTCAGTCGAAACTACCGCGAGTGATGAGGGTGTCATTGCGATTGTGACACCGATACCCGCCCAACCTGAACCCCAACCCGCTAAAGATATTTCGGGAGACACACTCCAAGCCGGCGAGTTCTGCGGTGGTCTGGGCGTGGCCGATTGGCCTTATAAAATTTGCAATCTGGCGACTCTGAAGAACATAGCCAACTATCCCGAGGCGTCGTTCGTCTTGACCAATAACATCGATGCTTCCCCGACCGTGTTATGGGATGAAGGGGCGGGATGGACTCCTCTCGGGAACACATCGCGTCCGTTTTCTGGTTCCCTCGACGGCCAAGGTTATCGCATCTCCGGACTGACGATCAATCGGCCACCTATGATCGATGTTGGCTTCATTGGATACGCCTCGGCGTCCTCGGTACTGAAAAACGTCCGTTTTGAGAATATTGATGTCCAAGGCATGAAAAATGTGGGCGGAGTAGCGGGTTTCAGCCTGGGGACGATCCAAAATGTCTCCGTCAACGGCAGTGTGCGCGGAGTGGACTATGTCGGGGGCTTAATTGGGTATTTTACAGGAGGCGGTACCACCCCCGCATCGATCACCGACAGCAACGCCAATGATATCGAGGTATCTGGCAAGACGTTTGTTGGAGGCATTGCAGGTGAAATGCGCGGAGGCGCAAGCTTGACCCGGTCATGGAGTTCCGGAACCGTGACCGGACATCCGGCAGAAGGTATCGCTGCAGGGGGGCTTCTCGGCCGGCTCGATTCTGGAACCGTATCGCGTTCGTATTCGACGGCTACGGTGAGCGCCAATATTGAAGTCGGTGGACTTATTGGCAGGATCTACTCACAAGTATCTATTTGCCTCATCGAGTATTCTCATGCATCCGGAAACGTGACTGCTCGCGGCACGACTGGTTTGAATCAAGGGTACGGAGCTGGGGTCGGCGGACTTGTGGGTGCTTCCGGGGAATGCCTCCGGGTTAAAAAAAGCTATGCGACAGGCAATGTCACCAGCGAACACGCGACAGGCGCCGTGCTGGGTGGCTTGGTCGGAGCGTTGAATTGGGGAGGTGGACAATCCATCGAGGATAGTTACGCCACCGGCAACCTTACAACAGCATCCACTGGGGGCGCAGCCGGTGGGTTGGTTGGTTATACAGGTGGAACTATTTTCCGTTCCTACGCAACGGGTACGGTTAATTCTCCCAATTCAAACCATACGGGTGGGCTTGTGGGTAGTAATGGCGTAGGCATCTACGATAGCTTTTCCACTGGAGTTGTTGCCGGGCCGACAGGCGGCAACCGTGGCGGATTTCTCGGCAATGTTTATTGGGGTGCAATGATTAATTCATACTGGCTAAAACCTAGTGGCAGCTTATTTACCTGTCTAGGGACGGGCTCTCATCCAGGTTGCACAGAATTATCCGATAGCAGATTCTTTATCCAAGCAGGAGGACCACTCTTCTCTGCTTGGGATTTTAACACGGTGTGGTACTTTCCAGCGTCCGGTGGGCTGCCCCTTCTGCGTGATTAGCTTTGGGCCTAGTTCCTATGCCAACTTGAGTCCCAGGTAGAAGTTGCCTCGTCTTAAAAAAAATAAAAATCTTAACGTTGAATCACTAGAAATAACGAGCGCTTTTTTTGTTTTCAGAATTAAAGGACGAATTTTATGAGAGACTTGCCTTTAAAAGTCTTTCACAAATTTTACAGAACTGTCCCGAGTCGCTCTGCATTGTGAAACGTTCTTCCTAAACTTTCAGGCAGATTGAAGCCGGTGTAAGTGAAGTTCTAAGATAATTCTAGATTCTGCAGTAATTGAATTTAAAGTTTGAAAATAAACTCGCCATTACGCCAGATTTCATATTGTTGTTTCAAAAGATTGGAAGTTATCAGGGGAAATTAGGATCAAAATGTAGCGAGTCCAAGGCATGGTGTGACCCCTAAGTAAAAGTTGGAACGGGATCGGATATATCCTTCCTGTATATTAGGTAAATTTACCGAATCTTAGAAAACACCAAGGATGATTTCGATTTTTGACCCTCTTTGAGCAAGGTTCATGCATCGAAATACACGTCGCTTGGGTCTACGGCGCAAAGGAGGATTTAATGCAGACATTAGAAAGACATGGCCATGCTGGTTGGCAGCCCAAAGATCCAGAGCTAGAGCATGCAATCATCAAGGCCTTGGCACGGCATCCACAGGTCAAAGTAGACGATCTAAAAATTATGGTCAAAGACCATAAAGTCACTCTTCTTGGATGAGTAGACTGATAATCGGGATACCCGACTGATTGACTATTCATTCCGCAGCAGTTGAGGTTTTTTCGTTGTTTATTGACCTAGCGGCACTGTGATGAATGGTTTTACAAACCCAGGAGACGTCTCTGAAGATCGTCTTGGGCTATTGGTTAAGCCAAGTAAATGTCCTGCGGGGATCCCATTTGATGGGCTCGCAGGTGAGATATTCATCTATGATACGGACGCATCATCCCTTCT
>JBIJBX010000062.1:0-11777 GCA_044344995.1 Oligoflexales bacterium
TTCCAAACCAGAAAAATCGGCGGATGGCGTTTCGGACTTTTGTTGGAGCACAAGATATCGATGGGCATGGTTGGGATCTTTTAAAATGTTCTCTGACCACGGCCAGCCTGATCCACTTAGGGTGGCCTGAGTGATGTGGCGGCTTTGACGGTATTTGCCAACCTTTACAGCCAATTTTTGGTTGGTAATGTCAGCCACTGGAATCATAGCGATTCTCAAGTTGAGATCAAAAACATCTTGAGCCATTTTTTGACTAGCAAGAAGAGCTTCCCTAGCACCAACTTCCATGTGTGGTGGGATCGCCAAGGTGGCACCATCGCCGCCGAAAACAAATGGGATTTCCGTGCTGCGATCAACATTAATAATACCCATGATAGTAGCGGCGCCAATAGTGTTGACATCCTTATATCTACCGCGTTCAATGGCCACGGTTGAGCCAATGACATCGGTTAGAACGACGAACCAATCCAGTGGCAAGTTGTCGTGCATCCCGGTGTCAGTAGCTAATTGAAAGGATTCAATTGGCTTAAGGTTCCGGTAAAAGTTTCTGGTGGTCATTCAAGATCTGCCTTTATCTGTATCGACGCCCAGTCTCAATTGACTTTAATCCAAGTCCAATTGCTGCCGCAGGATTTTCCATCTCTTCGAAAGCTGTGCCAGACTGGTGTTTGCTCTTTTGAGGAGTCTTGATCCAAGGAGAAGGATTCATCGCGGGTACAGCTGCGCATAATCTCAATATTACTCGAACTAATGCCAGCAAGATAGAGCTGCATCGCCGCGGCAACTTGAAGGTCAACATGCCAGCGATCTTTGTTGCCTTTTGCCACCGCAATGGGCCAAGTGTCAGCGGGTAGCCCAAACTCAGGGGCGCATAGCTTGTCCACAACTTCTCGTCCAACTTCGAACCCATGGAGTGATATGGCTGGCCCGATGCAAGCAATTAACGATCCAGGTTGGCTGAATTGTTTGGCGATATTGAGGGCATTGTTCAGGATCCCGGCCGTAAATCCCCGCCAACCAGCGTGCACAGCGAGAGCAAACCGCGAATTAGTTGATGCCAGCAAGATTGGTAAACAATCGGCGGTTTTTATCGCAATGACATTTTTTTCGCGCGTGTATAAGCCGTCGGCATTGCTTCGTTTGGAGCTTGCGTACCGGGTTGTGTCACCCGCTTCTATAATATCCACACTATGGACTTGTTGAACATGGTGTGGCTGAATTTCAGTGTAGGCCATATTTTCGCGGCCGCAGACCCCGTTTTCATAACCATGTCGGCGGAAGAGGTCGCTAAACTTTGGCCCGTTCGACCAGTTGATCTTTTCGAGCGCGTCTAAAATATCAACTGTTTTTGACTTCATAAAGGCCCGTCATTATTTATTGCGAAGGGGCACAAAGAAGTACTGGCCCGCACGTTCGATTCTTAGAAGTACTCTGTTGCCTGATTGTTTTGCTAGATTTTTGAACGTCTGAGTGTCCGCTACAGGCTTATTGTTCACCGCCATAATTAGGTCTCCAGGCTGCAGCCCGACGCGCTCACCCTCACTGCTTTCTGTCACGGCTAAAACCAACAGGCCTTGTTTGCTGTCCAGGTTGTACTTCTGGCGATTTTCAGGCGTAAGCTTTTGTAGGGTCAGACCAAACGCCGTTTCCTCTCGATTAGCACCTCTGCTTTTTGCAGTCTGAATGTCGTCAGAAGGATACTCACCAATCTTGGCTACAACATCCCGTGCTTTGCCATTGCGCATAATAGTTAGATTTACGGATGTGCCGGGAGACATAAGACCAATCGCATTGATCGCCTCACTTTCGTTGCGGACGGTTTTTTTGTTAACAGACGTGATAACATCACCCGGTTCAATTCCCGCTTTGTCGGCCGGGCCGCCATCAACAACCCGAGCCACCAGTGTGCCGCCCGAGTCTTTGGGAAGGTTTAGACTTTTCTGCAGCTCAGAGTCGATGGGTTGAAGACCCACGCCAATATAGCCACGGGTGACTTTGCCGCCGCCAATAAGTTGTTCTGCGATACGTCGAGCAAGATTGCTCGGCACCGCAAAGCCAATGCCATTATAACCCCCGCTGCGTGAGTAAATTGCGGTATTCATGCCGATAACTTGCCCGGTTGCATTGAGGAGTGGACCTCCGGAGTTACCCGGGTTAATCGCTGCGTCAGTTTGGATAAAGTTACCCATCTGGGTAATAGATAAGCTACCACGTCCGATTGCCGAGATAATTCCAAAGCTCACACTGGCTTCAAGTCCATAGGGAGCGCCTACAGCTACAGCGAAATCACCAACTTCAACACCGTCACTGTTCCCTAGAACAAGCTGCGAGAGACCGCTTTTATTAAAAGATTTTTCCTTGACTTGTACAATGGCGATATCCGTGTTTGGGTCTCGACCAACGATTTTAGCTTCGTGGGAATCACCATTGGGAAACTTAAGTTGTATCTCATCGGCGTCTTGGACCACATGGTTGTTGGTCATGATGTAGCCCTGATTCAAATCAATGATGAAGCCCGATCCCAGTCCTTCTTCCCGCTTTTGTTGTCGTTGCTCGCCGCGTCGCTGCTGGTTGCCGTTTGGATTGCCGAAGAAAAACTCAAATGGATCAATCATGCCGGGAGGAAGGCCGCGAACTGTTTTGTAAACGCTGACAAACACAACGGCTTTCTCAGCGTGTTTGGCTACGGTTGATACGCCTTTTGAGATTTTTTGTAACGCTTGAATATTTTCGTCGTTTAACGGTTTCTCGGTATTTGATGGAAGGGAGTAAGCGAGGGTCCAACTAGATGGCCCAATCAGTACCAGAATAAAAATTAAAATTAGGGGCCACATCAAGGGTCGCACCTGTTTGTTTGAGTAAGTTATCATTGGATCTCCTCTCAAGACTTAGGTTTAAATTTCACCCAGCTCGTCCTACTTGAACCCAATTATAGTTTACGTCTAATTAGGATTCCATGAGTGGGCCGGTAGCACGATGTCTTAAAACGTGGTCAGCAATAACCAAGGCCGCCATCGCTTCAATCATAGGCACTGCTCGGGGCAAAACGCATGGATCGTGGCGTCCGCCCGTAGGTTTGAATGTAATTTCGTTGCCGGATCTGTCAACTGTCTGTTGTGATCGATTGATTGTGGATACCGGCTTGAAAGCGGCATTAAAACAAATGATTTCTCCATTGGATATGCCGCCTTGAATCCCGCCACTGTGATTTGTCATAGTGGTTATTCTTGAGTCTTTTTTAATCAGCTGGTCGTTGTGCTCGCTTCCAAACAGTTTTGTGCCGCTGAAGCCGCTTCCTACTTCAAAGCCCTTGCAGGCTGGTAAGCTCAAAATGGCCTTGCCAAGGTCCGCTTCTAGCTTGTCAAAAACGGGTTCGCCGAGCCCTGCGGGCAAACCTCGAATGACGCAGCGGATGATTCCACCGACTGAGTCCCCATTTTTTTTGGCAGCCTGAATGAGCTCTGTCATTTTGGTAGCCACCGCAAGGTCTGGACACCTGACATGAGTTTTGTCGATCAAATCCCGGGTCACTAGGGCGTCTGTGGTTTTTAGGTTCGGATCTTGTGGCATATGTATGTCTTTGACGGCATGGACCCAGGCCAATAAGTCAAAGTTTGGATAAATCTTTTTGACGAGTTGCCAGGCGACGGCTCCCGCGGCTACGCGCCCGATCGTTTCCCGAGCGCTGGCTCGTCCTCCGCCACTTTTCGCAGAGATGCCGTACTTTGCTTGCATGGTAAAATCCGCATGACCTGGTCGGTAAACCTGGTTTATGTCCTGATAATCCTCAGGTTTCGTGTCCCTGTTTTTTACAAACAGAGCCAAGGGGCTACCTAAAGTTCGGCCATTTTCCAACCCGCCGAGACAAGTCACCTGATCAGCCTCGTCGCGCGGCGATGTGATATCGGATTGGCCCGGACGACGCCGGTCCAGCCAGGCTTGCACCGTAGCCAAATGGATTTCGAGGTTACCTGGAATACCCTCGATGGTCACTCCAACACCTGGACCGTGACTTTCACCAAAGGTCATGATTCTGAAAATTTGACCAAAAACATTAGCCATGAAACACCTGCTGCGCTCGGATTAGGTCATCTGGCGTGTCGATGCCGATCGACTTTGAACTGGCGCGACAAACTAGGATCTTCCAGCCTGCGTTGATTGCGCGTAGCTGCTCAAGCTTCTCAACCTGCTCAAGAATTGCGGGTTGAAGTTTACAAAATTGACTGAGGCTTTCTTGCGTAAATGCGTAGATACCAAGATGTTGAATGTGATCAATCGGATTGTTTCCCAAACGCATGCGATCACGATCAAAAGGAACGGGTGCGCGACTGAAATAAATAGCTTCATCTTTACTGGAAACTATAATTTTCACGACATTTGGATCGGCGTAATCTTTTAAATCTGAAGACTGGTAGCCAAGGGTAGCCATCAGAGGGTTATTTGCTGCCATCAGGGTCATAAGCTTTTTGAGATCTTCGCATGAAACAAACGGTTCATCGCCTTGCACATTGAGAACGAATTTCTTTTGTGGAAAGTGACCTGCCACTTCGGCGCAACGATCAGTTCCACTTCGATGGTCAATGGAGGTCATCATGGACTTAATTTTGAAATCGCGACAGACCTTAAGCGTACGTTCATCATCAACCGCGACAACGATTTCAGCGCCCGTAGATCTCAATGGGGCCAGATTCTCAAAGACCCTGACAACCAGCGGCTTGCCGCCCAGGTCGACAAGAGGTTTGAGAGGCAGCCGTTCGGAGGCCAAACGCGCGGGAATGACGATGAGCCACTCTTTTGGGTCCATGAAGAGATACTCCAAGGCTGACATGATTTTTGAAAGGCACACAACCCTTGTGCCCAAAGCTGCAGGTTGGCACGGCCTTTGGGTTTTGTCTACGGGGTAATGATTGGGGTAGTGCGGCTTGAGTTCGATCCCAAATCCTTGGTATGATGGATGAAAGTAAATATTTTTAAGTCCTTTCGTGCCCCCGACCCGAGGGCTTTAGGAGAGAGTAAGTATGGCGCAGGGCCTGAGCAACGGATTGTCAGAAAAGCAGTTGGCTCTTTATACCAACGAGTACTACGAGCAGGCTGACCTGGTTTTTCGATTTGGCGCCTTATTAAGTCTTAGTCGCGAGGGCGGTGAGCGTGTGGCGGAAGAGACGTTTCAAGCATTGATCGAGGACTTTTCACAAGTAAAATCCGGCACATCACCCGCAGTCTTGCTTATGGCACTGGCCTGGAAGTCTTGGAACAAAGTGAAGAGTCAAAAGTTTCACGAGTGGAAGCTACCCATTTTGCAAAGTATGAAAAGTTTGGGCGTTGAACAGCGTGCCGCACTTTTTGCAATTGATATTGCCGGTTTAGAAATCGACGAAGCAGCCAAGATTTTTGGCACGACCGATACTTTAGTTCGTCAAATGTTGGCGCAGGCGCACAAGCACCTTGCTGTTGCCGCAATCAATG
The DNA here is from genome assembly GCA_044344995.1 of Oligoflexales bacterium. GTDB lineage: Bacteria > Bdellovibrionota_B > Oligoflexia > Oligoflexales > RGVZ01 > CAMDKS01. Next base: position 5,467 of record JBIJBX010000062.1, read on the forward strand.
TTTAAAGGGAAGGGGAATAATCGTGAGCGCTAATAAAACCGAGCTAAGTGGCGAGGACCTCTTTTACAGTTACGTGGCTGACTATCTCGATGGGGATTTGCCGGGATCTTTACACGCCCAGTTTAACACTCTGCTCGCGAGCAAGCAGAAAGAGCTCGACACATTTCAAACCAACCGGGGTAAATTTCAATCGGCTTTGGGTGAAGTGGGTGGCTCCGAGGCATTGAAGCATAAATTACGAAACCTAGTTCAGGACGACCAAGTTCGCGCAACAATCGAGGCGAGCGAAATTGCCGACGTGGAACGTTCGGAGTTGTGGAGTAACATCCTTCGACGCTCCGTATTAGTAGCTGTGGTGTTAGGTATGATTGGCGGCGCAGTCTATTATTTCATGCCAGAAAGACTCGGCAATTTTGATGTGATCGAATACATCGGCTACGAGGCCCTAGCACTAGAAGAAGACCCAGAGGGGCGCACAAATTTGCCGTCGTCAGATATCGAAGAGATCAGGCAATTTGTGGGAGCAATTCCTGGTTTGGATTTCAAACCAGAATTACTGCGCCCGATCAAGGGTTGGCTTCCAGAGGGAGTTTCTATCATTGACTATGACGTGATGAAAGTTGTGGCGGTGAATTATGTAAGCCCCGAGCGCGGTAACGAACACATTCATCATTTTATGTTGCCCGGCAAAATGTCGAACATGAAATTTAGAGGTGAGGAAGCCGATTATCGAGGCATAAAATATCGAGTTTATGGTAACGACAAAATAAATATTATTGTCTGGCAACAGTCCGCGAATATGGTTGGTGCTCTTGCGGGCCATCGCAGTGCGCCAGAGTTGGCTGAAATGGTGCGAATGGGTACGCCTGAGTGAGTGATCGCCTGCTATGCCGTTTGAGGACACATTAAGTCCTGAGCTGATCATAGCCGCCTACAGAGGCGGCTTTTTTCCTATGCCTGATCCTGATACCGGAGAGATTTTGTGGTACAACCCCGACCCGCGGGCGATTTTGCCGCTTGAAGGTTTCCATATTTCTAAGTCCCTGCGTCGAACATCAAAAAAACAACTCCTTCGCGTAACCTTTGATCAGGGGTTTGCCGAGGTCGTTGAGGGATGTGCTAATCGTGCTTCTACATGGATATCGCCCCTCATCAAGCAGTCTTATGTGCAGCTGTTTGAACTGGGCTATGCTCACAGCGTCGAGGTTTGGAGTCAGCAGGACGGCAGGCTCGTTGGGGGGCTTTATGGCGTAGCCCAGGGCGGTGTTTTTAATGCCGAGAGTATGTTTAGTCGGGTCAAAGACGCGTCAAAGCTGGCGCTCTGGGCCTTGGTTAACCGTATGCTTGAATGCCATATGACGCTGCTAGAGGTGCAGTTTTTGACCCCGCATCTCCAAAGTTTGGGTGCTGTTAATATCAAAAAAGATAAATATATTCAGGATCTTAACAAATCCCTCGAGGCGCCAGGACGATTTTTGGCCCCTCTGGGTGATTATCGTCTGCCTTGATTTAAAATAATTGAAACTTATTAAAATCAACCATGATTTAACTTTAATTTATGGTTGACACTTTAATAAATATTTATTAATCACGCCCCACTTGGCCATTTTTTGACCAAAAATTATTCATTTTTTGAGGAGATTAGTAATGCGAATGTTAGCAATCTTGGCGTCTGTAGTCGCTCTTTCGGCTTGCGGCGCAATCGATCAACTGGGCACAGCAAGCAAACCATCCGTTTCAGCAGAAGAGGCCTCAGCTTTCAGCTCTCAGCTGCCAGCGGTTGCCATTGTCCGCGTTCCTGTAGATGCAGCTGGACAAGAGATGCATGACAAGGCTGAAATGCGCACTACAAACCAGAAATCCATCAGTGACGCTAGCGTTGCTTCTGTTTTCGACACAGCTGCAACCGCAGTTGCCACAGTTGACGAACTTGATAACGGTTCTTCCACTGAAGCTTTCGGCTGGCGCCGTTGCTGCCGTAAAGCAGCTCGTCAAGCGTGCCGTCAACAAGCTTGTGCTCCACGTAAGTGCGCGCCAAACCCATGTGCTCAGAGCTCTAACTATAGCTATAGCTACTCTGAATCTGAGTCATATTCTTCTTCGGGTGGATACGCTCCAGGCTACAACTGGAACATGTACACACCAACCTACTACTACGGTGGTTACTACTACAACTGGGACTATGCACAAACCTACAAGGCTCCTGGTTCCTACAACTACTACCGTTACGACAGCAACTTTAGCCAAAACTACAATGGCTATGGCTGGGCGAACTAATTGCCTCGAGGCTTACACGGACCACTTGGTCATTGCGAGCCGCATTTGTTGACAGCTTTTCGGGAGTTGCTGCGATAACAAGAAGCTACTTCATGAGATAGCCTCCAATTTGAGAGAGCGGACAGGTGTTCTGTCTGCTCTCTTTTATATTTAGGTCAGTCGTCCAAACTACTGCCCAAAATGATCATTCGACGCGCAGGTACCTTTTCTTGTAAAAATAGGCTGCGATGAAGGCCGCGATGATCAGAATCAATGCTGCATATATTCCGAATTGAGCTTTGCGGACAACACGCTCAAGTTCCTCGAGATTGGCTCCAAATAGGTAACCTACATAGACCCACAGCGGAACCGATATGAGCGCGGCGAAACCGTCAAGGAATAGAAACTTCCAGAAACTCACGTGGTATGAGCCAGTGGCGAAAAAAAGCGGAGTTCGAAGCCCTGGCATGAAACGCGCCATGAAAATCACTTTGTCGCCGTACTTCTGAAAGATGGCCTTTACGGCCGCGTCACGTTTTTCAGGTAATACAAGGCTGAAAAACCTTGTCCCTCGCAAGCGAGTGCCATAATGACTACCCAGCCAGAAAACAATCCCATCACCCAATAGCACTCCCACCATACAGAGGAGGACTGCTGTGTTGAAGTCGATGATGTCGCGAGCCGCGAGGATTCCAGCGGCAATGAGTGTGATGTCCTCAGGTAGAGGTAAACCAAATCCGCAGGCCAAAAGAACGGCTAGGATCACAAAATAGCTGTAAGTCCCGTAGGGCTGAATAAAATTTAGTAGATCAATTAATAACTGCATCAGTGACTCTGCTTTTTCAAGTTTTACCCATGAGCGCTTTTAAAAAACCCTTAATCGCGCCAGGGTGTATTTCTATGAAGCCAGCTAAAATCGCTGATGTAAACAGAATGCTAAAAAGAAATGAGAAGATGAAAATTACCGCGATCAATTTTAGTGGTGTCCAGTTTTGATCGGGTTTAAGGCTGTCGAAAAACTTAGACAACGACAAACGATCCATGTCATCACTTTGCAGATCCGAGACGTCGGAGTAACTGCCATCATGGATGGTGGAGTGGGGGCTTAGGGGAGGCAGACCGTCACCTGCAGAGTCAAACCCCTTCGGTTTGAGCATCGTCGGACGAGGGGGAAGTTGGTCATCTTGACTCATTAGGAGAAACCACTTGCTTTAGGGTGCATTTATTATTGAGGGCCACCTTCAGTTTACTATGCGAAGGCTTCAACTCAAACCCTCGATTGCGGTGAGGCAATGTGTCGAAGACTGGATAACTTATGATTTAATAAGCTCACATAGTCTGCGGCTGTTTCGTTGTGGTGCCCGTCTAGGGCGGCGCCCCTAGGGCGCCTGCCAGAGGCCAAAATATCCTCTACAACTCGCTCTTGGCTGAAGATATTGGTTGGTAGATAGCCAAAACCTGAACTGCCGAAGTCACCCAGCGTGGAAACTAGCTTCATGATCGGATGCTGGTCGTCGCTCGCGCCAAGACCTTTCTGGGGGCTTAGGGCGGAGAAGCCTTGAAGCGGAGTCCATATTTGACAGGCTTCAGGCAGGGTCAATTTCGCCAAAGCTATGGCCTTCAGGTATTCGCTTGGCATGATGACCGTGTCCGGGGCAACCTGAACCGCAAAGTTGGTAATATCCCCGTGAGCTTCCAATTTCTGGCGGGTATTTTCTAGTTCCTGAGCCCAGGACTCCCAGTCCACAGTAGTTTTGTTCGCCAAAAGTGTGATGCTAGGCAGAGGCCTTATGCCTATAAAGTTGGCGGCATCGAGTATCTTCCACCGCGTGTCCAAATCGAGATGGACAGCGTCCCTTGGATCCTCCACGACTGCTGATACGCCCTCGGCTTTGAGTTCTTCAATTACAGCAGGAATCCCGCCGGATGACTGCTTAGCTAACTCAACTATGAGTCTTAAGCCCTGGATGATTATATTCGCGCCCCGGGCAATATTTTTTGTTGCGATGATTACTTGCCTAAGTTCAGCAAGGGCTATTGTGCTATCGCAATTGAGAAGAATCGACGGATTTTGATTTGCATTCATTTCCCCGATTGAAACTGGGCTTATAATTGCCTGTCGAACTCTTGCGGCAATATCCTCAGCGCTCTCTTTGCTCCCAGCATTTACGAGAATGGCCGGTTCAAAAGAGATTTCCCCGTGAGAGACCATATTGTGCCGTCTTAAAGATTCAGCGACATCGTGAAGGGATAACTGTGCCGAGAATTCTAGCAAGTCTTTCGCTAGTAGGTTTAGTTTGGTAGATGTTTCAAGGGAGCCCGGTAAATCAGTCTGAATTGAGCGGTCATCTACCACGGGCACAAGATGCTTTCGATCCTCGACATTTACTGGTTGGTAGAGAGTCGTTCGCTCGACGGGAATGCGGCCACTTCTTTGGATAAGGTGCTCCAAATTTGATCGCGTCATAATCATTCCTGCGCGACCACCCGCTGCCCGCGAAATTTTTTCCTCAAGCACGGTGCCATCGAGGTCATTGGCACCAAAATGGAGGGCGAGCTGAGCGATGTCCTGTCCTAGCATGACCCAGTAGCTTTTGATGTTACTAAAATTGTCCAGATATAGTCTCGCCACGGCAATAGTTCGCAGATCATCCGAGCCAAACGTATACCGATTGATTCCCATTTCATTCTGAAACGGTTGGAACGCTAGTGGGATGAAAACATTGAATCCTCCGGTCTCGTCCTGCAGATCGCGTAGGCGACGCATATGATCGACGCGATGTGCGAAGTTTTCAATGTGACCATAAAGCATGGTGCAGTTGCTACGCAGGCCGAGCCGATGAGCTGTTCGGTGTGTATCGATCCATTGATCGCCGGAGACTTTGGTGTCACAGATCTGGTCGCGAATCTCGGGGTGGAAAATCTCTGCCCCGCCACCCGGAAAGGATCCAAGTCCAGCGGCTTGAAGATCCTGCATGACTTCTGCGATCGATTTACGGGCCCTACGAGCCATCCAGTCAAGTTCCACAGCGGTGAAAGCCTTGAGGTGGACTTCCGGATAAGCTTTATGCATGGCCGCAATCATGTCGACGTAGCGCTGAAAGGGCCAACGAGGGTGTAAACCTCCAACCATGTGAAGCTCGGTGGCACCCTGTGCTACAGCTTCGCCTGCCTTCTTGATCATCTCGTCGATTTCGTAAGCGTAGCCACCTTCTTCGCCGATTTTTTTGCTGTAGGCGCAAAACTTGCAGGACAGAGCGCAGATATTTGTTGGGTTGATGTGGCGGTTTATGTTGTAAAAGACCGCCCGGCCGTTTTTTCGCAGGTTGACCCTGTTCGCTAGTTCCCCTAGCTCAGTCAAATTGGATTTTTCAAATAGCCAAAGGGCATCCTCTTCGGACAAGCGCTCTCTATTTTCAACTTTTGCCGAAATGATCTTCATCATGGCAACAACCTCCAAGTAGTTTCAGCTCAAATTTGAACGCACATCCGTTGCAGGGAAGAAGCCATAAGCATGCCCTTCCTTGAAAATCAAATCGATACCACGCAGCACGTCTTCCTGAAAATCAAGACTATTTTCATTTACATACATTGAGATGTAACGATCGCCCTTCTCAAGATCAAGAGATTCGCGCGCAACAGCTGACTGGACAGCGGAGTTTAACGTTGGCATCCGATTTTCTAGGCCTATTTCGATGCTGCGCCTGTAAATTTTTGAAAGCCCATTAATGGTGCTGTCGCCCAAATCGCGTTTGATCGCGTTGGCTCCGAGGGGCAAGGGTAGACGGTGGCGATTGAACCACAGAGTCCCAAGATCGCCGACCTTTTTGAGACCCTCTGACTCCGGGTCCATCTGCAATTCGTGAATCAATATCCCGGCATCAACCGCGCCCGATAAAACAGCGTTTTTAATTTCCATGAAATGCATTGGTACCGGCGTGAACGGACCAAATAGCGACTGCGCAGCTATGTGCGCCGTGGTCGTTAAGCCCGGTACGGCTATGCGCCTACTGCTAAGGTCTGTGAATTCGAACTGTGCTGTTGGGCTTGTGACA
>JBIJBX010000270.1:0-3318 GCA_044344995.1 Oligoflexales bacterium
ATTTGCGATCAAGGTGCCCATGTGGCCGTTTCATACATGGCTGCCTGACGCACACGTTGAAGCGCCAACGGTTGGCTCCGTAATCCTCGCTGGAGTTCTTTTGAAAATGGGTACCTATGGCCTTTTAAGATTTGCCGTACCTATGTTCCCTGAAGCCATGGTTCAGTGGGCGCCGCTACTCATCTTTTGTGGCGTTGTCGGTATCATATATGGCGCCCTCACGGCTTGGGTGCAGGTTGATGCCAAGAAAATGGTGGCGTATTCCTCGGTGTCTCACTTAGGGTTTGTTGTGATCGGAACATTCGCCGTGATGGCGAATGGCAACCTAAGTGTTGAGGCGCTTACGGGCGCAACTTATCAAATGATTAATCATGGTATATCAACTGGAGCGCTCTTCTTTTTAGTCGGTGTGATCTATGAGCGCCGACACACGCGCATGCTGGCGGATTTTGGCGGACTAGCTAAAAATATGCCGTGGTTTGCCACTATACTCATTGTGGCGACGTTAAGCTCTGTTGGTCTTCCGGGAACAGGGGGATTTGTCGGAGAGTTTTTAATCCTGAACGGAGTATTTCAAGCGTCTCCTGTGGCGGGAATGTTGGCTTCTCTGGGTGTCCTTCTGGGTGCGGTTTATATGCTGACCCTTTGCAGAAAAATTTTGTTTGGACCGCTCGACAATCCCGAAAACAAGGAGCTTGAAGACCTAAGTCCAAAGGAGTTTGGCTATCTGGTTCCCCTGGCACTACTTGCGGTGCTCATGGGTGTTTTCCCGAATGCATTCATTGATAAGACCAAGCCTTCCATTGAGCGACTAGCTAAGAATTATAAAAACTATAGTCTTGATTATCGAATGGGCCGTGATATGGCCGACAAGACCGCGAATTAAGGAGCTTTCCCGTGAATTTTCAAATCCCAGAGGTTACGGCCCCATTTTATGGTTCTGCCTTCCCGATTTTATTTTTCGTTGTGACATCATTGGTCGCTTTGCTCATGGGCGTGACGCGAGCGAACACGACAAAGGCTAACTACACCCTGAATTTGCTGGCCATGTGCGTAGCCTTGATTGCCATTGTCCATCAATTTCAGTCAGCGGGTGGGGCAAACGAGATCTATTTAAGTGGTGGCTTCGCTGCTGGCCGTCTGGGCTTCTGGGGGCAAGGCCTTATTGTCCTTAGCGGATTAGTGGTTTCGCTTCTTATGGGTGAAAGCTATATGAGCGAGAAGTTTTTCCGCGGTGAAATTATCGCTCTGTTCCACATGGTGCTCGCAGGCATGCTGACCATGGTTGCGACCGATGATTTGGTCACCTTGTTTGTAGGTCTTGAAATGGCTTCAATTGGTGTGTATGCACTGATTGGTTACACCAAGCCAACAAAATTGTCACAAGAAGGCGCAATCAAATATTTTGTGCTTGGCTCGATCGCAGCGGCTGTATTGCTCTTAGGTTTTGCGTTTTTGTATGCCGCGGCAGGCAGTCTTCGCATATCTGAAATAAGTTCCTCCATTGGAAAAATTAGCGCACATCCATGGATTGAGCTTGGCGCGGTTCTAACGATTGCTGGTTTAGGATTTAAGATGGCGTTAGTGCCATTTCACATGTGGACGCCAGATGCCTATGAAGGGGCCCCTACGGGTCTTACAGCTTTCATGGCTACTGCTATGAAGGTCATGATTGTTGTTGCCGCCCTTCGTGTATTCGAAAATGGATTAGACGGAGTGCATGGTGTTTGGTTGCCGACAATTGGCCTTATGGCGGCGGCGTCACTTTTGGTAGCTAATATCATGGCGCTAGCTCAACAGAGCCTAAAGCGGATGCTGGCGTATTCATCAATCGCGCACAGCGGATACATGGCTTTGGCGTTGGCATCAATGAGCGGATCTGGCGCGGGCTTGTCTGTGCCTTCAATTTTATTTTACCTCATAGCCTATGTTACGGTTAGCCTTGGAGCGTTCGCTATTGTCATGTGGCTTGAAAATGAGCGCTGCGAAAATATTATCGTCGATGATCTGACGGGTCTTTCCAAGCAGCATCCACGGGCGGCTGTTGCTCTCGCAGTGTTCATGTTCAGCCTCGGTGGGATGCCGCCCACAGTGGGATTTATCAGCAAGCTTTACGTCTTTAATGCAGCCCTTAGTACGAATCTTGTTGGTTTAATCGTTGTTGCGGCTATCGGCTCAACGATTTCTCTATACTACTATATGCGAATCATCGTGCGGATGTTCATGATGGATGCTACCCCTGTCTTGGGTGCGTTAATCAAGCCAAGACGGTCTTTGGTCACAACGATCGTTGTAACCGTCAGTGTTGTGATTGTTATTCTAATGGGTACGGTATTGCCAGAGCCCGCAATGCGCCTGGCAAAACAAGCCTCAGGCGAGGTTTCTGGCGGCTAAATCCACAAATCGATACGGTGGGGCGAGTATGCTTAACGGATTTATTAAGAGCCACCCGTAAAGGTGGCTCTTTTTTTGATTGAGCTTCTTTTTAATTCGAAACGTCAGGCGTGGGATTTGTAATCTCATCACCAACGGGCGGCTTGGCTGCTTGTGGGGTCAGGCCAGCGAGTACCGATTTCTTAACTTTATAAACACGACTTGAATCCGACATTTTGAGCCAGATCGCCTCAGAATCACTTCCCGTTCCAAGCCAAGCATCCACGGCGATCGGCGCGACTCCAGAATTTGGCGCGAGTACAACCTGATGTTTGGGTGCTTTGGGTAGTTTTAACTTTTTTTGATCCTCGACGATGTCCTCGGCCCTGGCGTATTCGAGGTCTACCACAAGTCCGCGAATATGGGATGCTGGGCTGGGTTGCTCGCCTGCCTTTCCAGTAAATTTCCCGTCAGATGAAAATTTTCCAGCGTCCACGTCAGTATACCAATCGTTGCCTACCTTTCTAAAAGACTGACCATCAACTGTAACGTTGGCAATATCCGCAGACTGAAATGAAAATATTTTTTTGTCTCTTAGGTCTTTGTCAGTTTTTAAAATCTTCGTCTTAATATCTTGATTGACTTTGTAGACTGTGGCCTGGCTATCGAGCGTCGCATAGACGTCATTTTTGCCTTCAATAATCCGCATGCTGATTTTTGAAGTTGGCGTTTGTAGTGCGAGTTGCCCAAGGCTTTTGCCAGTGGCGACGAGGCTCTTCACATTGGAGTCTGGTTGATCAATTATCTCGAGAGCTTTCAACGCCATCAGATCATCTAACAGGTTGTTCACAGCGACTGTGTCAGCTTTGGCCTTGTTTGGGCTTACAAGTTCCCAGGTGTTATTTACTTTCTCTAGCTTAGTAATTTCTTTACCACTTTGAAGGG
>JBIJBX010000067.1:0-11240 GCA_044344995.1 Oligoflexales bacterium
ATGCGCCGGGGGTTTACTCGGATCTCTCATGGCCGCTTTAGAGGATGTGATGACTCGAACGGGCGAACACCTCATCCTTCTAGCACCACTGATGGCAGCTTTTTTGGCGCTATCAGCCAGATTCCTTCGTGCTTCGGAGGGCTTTAGGAAAGCGTGCCAAGTTTGGGTTTTTGTTGGCGTTTGCATGGGATTGGCGGCGGTGGAATTTCTCGGGGTCAGTCGCTATCAGCCCATGGTAATTAGCTCCTCTCTATTTCAGCTGTTTTATTTACTTTCCATTCTGATTCTGGCTCTCACTTGGGTAGACAAAAACTACTCGAATTTACAAAAGATTCTACTAACAGCAATTATCTGTATTTACGTCATGGTCTCCCAACTCAACGTACCGTCCACAAATGGCAAGATTTTATTTGCCTTCATAACTTTGACCCAACTTACCCTGATCGGTGCGTTTTTCGCGTCCGAAAAAGCGCGTCGTCGTTTTAATTTCGTATTAATTTTGATGGGTCTTAGGTTTTTTGCACTATTTATTCAGGCGATTCAGGGACTGGCGATGACGGGTTTCGGTCTAATTTTATCGGGCGCTATCTTGATTGGCTTAGCCACGGTCTGGCAAAAACACCGACATAGGATTGCTCAATGGGCGGAAAGGATCACGCAATGATTTCATCAAAAAAATTTTTTATCGCTGCGTTAGCGCTTCCAATAATTTGTTTAGCAGGACTTGCGCTTCATAAAGCTTCGATCCGACAGACGGGTCAAGAAATAACCCTGAATATCATCGGCTACGACCCACGGGATCTACTATCTGGGCACTACCTGATTTACACGATTGACTATCAGGTCGCCGATATTTGCAATTCCAGTACAAGAGACCAAGAGATATTCGTTTGCCCCGAGCAAGGATCGTTTCATTATGATCCGCCGCGTCACTGCCCTTTATTCATTGCGGGACGATGTCAGGGGCTCAGATTTACCGCGGGCGTTGAGAGATTCTACATACCTGAGGAGCACGCTAGGCCCCTTGAAAAACTGGTGATCGATAAGCGCGGTTCTGTGGTGCTATCCGTCTCGTGGACCGGTAAAGCGCAGGTGAAAGAACTCTTAATTGAAGGTCAACCCTGGTTTGACTACCTAAAGTCACAGGCCGAGAAATGAAAACCCTGGAGCTAGCATCCGGGCTTCAGTTCCATTGTAAAATCTTTTGGTCCGAGACCTGTAATGCAAAGATTTTTGGGCTTAAAGATCTCGGCAGCTGCCGATTTTAGTTGGGATGCGGTGATGGCGTTCATTTGCTCTGCCAAAACAGACAGACGGTATTCAGTTTCAGAAAGTAGTCCCCACGCTCCACGCCAGGCCAATGCTGTCGGTTCCGATGTGGTTAACTGAAGATCAGTGATGGCTCTGAGCTTGTGACGTTCAAGTTCTTCAGAAGGAATATCTTTTTCAGCGATGGTTTTTAAAACCGCAAATACTTCTTTGAAGAAGTCCTGTAGATTTTCCTCTGTGACGCTAGCCGTGATGTTGACCATGCCTTGGCCATAATACTGATGAAGATTGGCACTGATGTCGTAGACCAGTCCAAGTTCTTCTCGGATACGTTTTGTGAGACGGCTACTAAAACCATCAGCCAGGACTCTCGTCAGTAATTCATATACTGGCGTCTTTGGGCTTCCAGTTCCCTCGCACAGATAAGTGAGCTGAACTTGAAATTCGTTATCGCTATTTTCGACCCAAAATATTTCAGGACCCTTATAGCTGGTCTTAAGAAGTGGGCGGCTATTTGCTTTTGATGCGACCGTCCAACTGCCAAAATTTTTTTCTACCAGTTCTTTGACTTCAGAAACCTTACCACCAACCACACAAAGTACGGCGTTTTTTGGAGCGTAGTGATCTTTTAGCCAGCCTTTAATGTTTTCGATTTTGATGGCGTTCAATGAATCCATGGTGCCGATGATGGGCTGCGCCATAGAAGTATTTGGCCAGACACGGTTAGCGATATGATAGTCAGGATCAGTACTCACACCCTGCTCATTGAGTTCACCTTCGAGTTCGCGTTGAACGATTCGGCGTTCGGTCTCCAGGTCATTGAGAGTCGGCTTTAGAATGAAATCAGAGAATAACGCCATGGACTCTTCCACGAGTCCTGCAGGGCCATTATAGAAAAACTCCGTATACTCATGCCCAGTGGCGGCATTCCATTCTCCGCCTAAGCTTTCAAACGCGACACTTAGCTCGGAAAAAGACGGATACTTTGAAGAGCCCCGGAACATCATGTGTTCAAGGAGGTGACTAACCCCTGCGATTCCTGCGGGCTCATCACGGCTTCCCGTACCCACAAGCAGGGTCACTTGGTATCTTGGATCGTTATCGGGAAGCGGAATGTGAAGACATCGAAGTCCATTGCCGAGCGACCATCCCTGCCACTGGCTATCGAAATTCTTTAAATGCTTTAGTGAGTCGCTTACGACGTGATTTTTAATCAACGCAGGGTCGCTCCCTTTTAGTTAAATCGCATGAGTAGACGACGTGCTAAGGTCTCAAGTTCAGACCTGCTTTGGCTAGCCGGGAAATTGTTAAGAGATTGCAGGGCTCGGTCAGTCCACTTGGAGGCTTCTTCCAAGGTTTTTCCAGCCGTATCATATTTGTTTACAAGATCGAGCACCTTCAGCATGGAGTCACGTGAGATTTCTTCACTGTTGATCAGGTTTTCCACAAAAGCCAATTCTTGGGCGTTCGCATATTGTTTAAGTAAGATTACTGGGAGCGTAACTTTACCCTCTGGCAAGTCAGCCAAGGTTTTCTTGCCAAAGATCTGATCACTACTTGCGTAGTCTAAGGCATCATCCAGGAGTTGGAAGGCAAAGCCGACGCAGCGACCAAATTCACTCAAGTCAGCCTCTGCCTTTGTGCCAGAGCCTGCAAGAATTGCAGGAGCCTTACAAACTGCTGACAGTAGTACGGCCGTTTTATTTTCAATGATTTGGTAATAGGCAGTTTCTAGCATGGACGGATTATAGAGATGCTCCAGCTGCAAGAGCTCGCCGTCACTCATGAGCCTGATAGCTCTGGCAAACAAACGAACAATCTCAAGACTTCCGGTGTCAGCCATCAGCTCACTGGCTCTGGAATAAATAAGATCACCAACAAGGACTGCTGATTCATCGCCCCAAATTTTATTGGGCGTGGGTTTTCCGCGGCGAAGGGTGCTGTTATCGATGACGTCATCATGGAGAAGGCTTGCCGTGTGAACGTATTCACAAACCGCTGCCATGGGGAGTAAATGCTCACCTGCGTAACCGACTAGTTTACTAGCAAAGAAGTAAAGACCAGGTCTGACTCGTTTACCACCAGCACCGAGAATGTGCTCGATGATGTGGCGACCTGAGGCCGTCTTTGCTCGGAGTAGAGTGGTGAGGTGTGGTGCAAGATCAGAAAGTTCAGCAGCAACCGGTGCTAAGGCAGAGTCGATCAATTGTTTTTGGTCGCACGTAACGTCAGTGATCGGTGCTTGACCGAGTGGAGCTTTTGCTTGGCTTGTGACAGCTGTCTCAGACAAGGTATTGAGGTCTCCCTAGCTAGTGGGCCTATGGTATCGAGCGGCGTTATAACTCGAATTGCCAATTTTAGGGAATCATTAATTCATCCGCCCCCTTACAAGTGATTAAAAAAGTTGCGATTAGGTCCTGATTCTGGTAGAAGCAGCGGCTCTGTTGGGACCATTTAGGGAGGGTTTTTATTATGTCGGATCGTCTATCTGAAGAGGCCCTTATTCGCTCCCTAGACAGCGGCTGGCGCTCGCTTGTGTGGAGAGATCCGTTCTCCAGTAAAAACAGTCAGTTAACTACTACCGTGGATCTCAACGCGATCCTTCAGGGCAAAGACCCAGAAGCCTTGGCCCACGCGGTTCCCAGGCGGGACATGTATTTGGCCATTGTGGCGGCAGGCGCCGAAGAGGCCCTGGATGTCCTTCCTCTATTATCTGATGAACAGTTTGTCAGCATTATCGATAATGAGGCATGGCGGGACGGACACCTGGCCGTTCATCAGGCTATCCGCTGGCTCGACCTTTATAAGCACCTTGGTCCTGAGCAGCTTTATAAGAGATTCCGCCAACTTGATGAAGAGTATCAAGTCGCCTTGTTAAATCCCTACATTGAGATGGTGGATGAAGAGGCTTTTGAGAAATTACCCCAAGAGGAACAAGATCGATTTACCGCCTTACCGTGTAACACGCTCTGGTGGAAGGTCAAGGGTGGGGATGAAAAGGTACAGGAATTTGTATCCTCATTAATTGGCGCTTCCATCTCAGAAGATGCCGCCTATGTTTATTCGTTGCTTGGCATGTCAGCCATGCTTCCTCCCAATGAACAAGAAGCTCTGCTAAAACAATTCCGTGATGCTCGTCTTGAGGAAGACGGATTTGTCTCCACAGAAGAAAGCCTTGAACTTTTTGCTGCCTTTGCGGCGAGCAAGGATCTTCTTGATAAGTGGAGTGGGATCCATCGCCCAGTCTCGACGGCGCTTACGAAAAAAGACGACAAAAAAGTTTTATTTCTCGACTCGGTTTTGCGTCTGGCATCCAGCTCAGGCATGGCCGATTCGGTCGCGGTTGAAAACGTGCAAAAAGGTTTTGCTTACCTGGCAAACGCTGTTTCGGCTGCTTGTCAGGTGGAGTCTGACGATGTCGCAGGCCTTACCAGTCTTTTGCGGCAAGTGAAGTGCATGTCGTCATTTGGCCTTGAGGTCCTTTCTACAGGCGACGAGTCGAAGGCCATTGAAGTTTTGTTTACAGAATATCCTAAAGTTGTCTTTAAATTTGCGTTGTCACTGTTTGACGCTATCAGACTCGAGGCTATTTCAGGACTACAGGCAAGGGATGACAAGCTTGCTAAGAAAGTTGAGCTTTACTGGCGTGCCGGTAAATTTGGCGCCGCACTTTGGATGCTTGATAAAAATCTAGCTGGCAAGATGGAGCCAGAATCTGTCGAGATTTTGAAAGGTCTCTTTAATCGATTCCCCATGGTCAAAGATGACGTCATCACGGACGATAAAGTTTGGCGGGTGCGGTTTAGGCCGGTTGCGGCTAATAGTGACTATGATGCGCTCGTGGCAGACGTGCGACGCGTATTTACAGATGAAGGAAAAGAGAAGTTGCAATGAAGATGAATCCGTCCACCCACGAACAAGCTCTGGCCGAGAAAAACCAGGAAGTCGCTAACCTTTTTGAAAAAAAGTACGGCGCATGGCTTGGCCAGCGTTTTTTTGAGGTGACATCTGCGACTCAGTCGGCCGTTGTTACGGTTAACGTGACGTTGCGGAATGCGGACAAATCTTTTTTCTATCCAATCGAAGGACGCATTCAACATGAAGATCAGGATATGAAGGCAGACGAAGCCCGCAGCTTTCTCCTGGATTACATCGATGCCTATATTGAAGAGTTCCTGACTGGTGGCGAGGAGACTTACTTGCCGATTGATTGGGCAAATTATGATTGTGAAGGCCTCGAATTACAATTGCGTGGCCAGATTCTCAATATTAAACTGGAAGAACTCGCAGACCAATTAATGAATCAATCCGACTCGAAGCATTGATGGTTTGATTTAAAACTCTAAGTCCTTGGCCAAACCAAAATGGATACAAAATTCAATAAGCTAGCTAATTCCATGCTAGCCTCATTACGGCCCGATTTGCTTTCGGGATTTGTGGTATTCCTCGTCGCACTGCCCCTGTGTCTTGGTATCGCCATTGCTTCCGGTGCGCCCGTTGTTGCTGGCATCGTGAGCGGAGTCGTGGCGGGCATCGTTGTTACCTGGCTTTCTGGTAGCGAGATGAGTATTAGTGGGCCGTCTGCTAGTCTGACCGTGACTATCGCAACCGGAGCTCTAGCTATGGGTTCTTGGCAGGGTTTTTTGGCTGTTGGCGTGATTGCGGGCGCCATTCAAGTGGTGTTATCGATTTTTCGAAGTGGCGTGATTGCTGCATTTTTCCCAAATAGCGTCATCAAAGGAATGTTGGCTGCAATTGGCCTGACCATCATATTCAAGCAGATCCCGCATGCGCTGGGGTGGGATTCAGACTATGAGGGTGATGAAAGTTTTTTTCAAGTTTTCGACCACAGCAATACTTTTTTAAACATCCTTGAGTCACTTGAACACGTCGCAGAGGGTGCGATATTGGTGAGTCTTGCAGGCTTTCTCGTTAACTGGTTTTGGACAACGCGGGCCATCAAAGAGACCGCCTATCTCAAGTATGTACCAGCGCCTCTGATGATCGTCCTTACGGGTGTATTAGTTAATTTGTCTTTTTTTAGGTGGCTGCCTCAATATGCGCTACAAACCGGTTCTGCTCATATGGTCAATGTACCAAGTCTTCTCAGTCCCGCTGCCATCCGCTCTGCTTTAACGTTTCCTGACTTTTCAGTTTTAAGCCATTTGGATGCTTGGGTTTTGGCCCTTGTTATTGCTCTCATCGGAACAATGGAAACCCTATTATCCATAGAGGCCCTAGATCGTATGGACCCCGAGCATAGAGTTTCTGATGGCAACCGTGAACTTCTCGCACAGGGCATCGGCAACGTGCTTTCTAGCTTCCTAGGTGGATTAGTCATGACATCTGCCATTGTTCGCAGTTCTACAAATATTTATGCTGGCGCGAAAACCCGCATCTCATGTTTTGCACACGGTGTCTTTATGCTCGTGTTTTGCATACTTTTTGCCGCCTTTCTGAATCAGATACCTCTTGCCGCACTTGCAGTTGTTTTAATTACGGTGGGCTACAAACTTGTCAGTCCAGCTCTGGTGCGCTCAGTCTGGAGGCTTGGTTTGGAGCAGTTTATTCCGTTTGGCGTCACACTGATCGCTGTAGTTTTTTCTGATTTACTAACGGGTGTTGGTATTGGTCTGGCTGTTGGTTTCATGATGATCATGCGGATGAATCACCAATCGGCGATTACAGTGGTAAATGATAATGATCAATATTTAATTCGATTTGCTAAAGATGTGACGTTTGCCCATAAACTGCGATTTAAGCGGGCGCTGGCAGATTTACCAGAGGGTTGCTTTGTAATTATTGATGGAGCAGGTGCGCAGTTCATCGACTTTGATATTCTCGAGGCTATTAAGGACTTCCTTGAAGTGGCTAAGGGTCGGAATATAACAGTGGAATGGAAAAATTTACGTTCAAAACGATTTAAAATTGGCGGTGCCTATGGAGAGTTACAAGACCCTGCTTTTAGCAAATAAGGCGTGGGTGCAAGAGCGAATTCAAATTGACAAAGACTACTTTAACGAACTGGCTAAGGATCAAAAGCCTGAGTTTTTGTGGGTTGGCTGCTCTGATTCTCGAGTGCCAGCCGAGGAAATCACCGGCACAAAGCCAGGCGATATTTTTGCTCATCGTAATATCGCAAATCTTGTTCTGCATACGGATGTGAATTTGCAAAGTGTTTTGCATTACGCCGTGGAAGTCTTAAAAGTAAAACATATTATCGTCTGTGGACATTATGGGTGTGGGGGCGTGCGCGCAGCCATGACCAAACAACGTTTTGGTATTCTGGATGAGTGGCTGCGCAATATAAAAGATGTTTACCATAGTCACCGTGATGAGATCCAAAGTGCTGGGGATCAAGATGCACAAGTTAATAGGCTTGTGGAGCTCAATGTTTTAGAGCAGGTCAAAAACATTACAAAAACCAAAGTGGTGCAAAAGGCGTGGCATCAAGAAAAAAGACCGACTATCCATGGCTGGGTTTTCAACATGAGTGATGGCAAGTTGACCAATTTATATAAAGTAGACCCTGGATCTCCCATCGAGGACATCTACTGCTATGATCCAGCTTCCCTATAATAGTAAAGCCCGTTAGGCGGCGTTAGTATTTGAACCGATAATCGTGACGCCGGTGTGCGCGCTTACCTGATTACGGCCATTTTGCTTGGAGTTATAGAGCGCGGCATCGGCTCGGGCAATGGTCTCTTTAGAGGATTCTTGACCGACTAACAGTTGAGCGACGCCTAAGGAAATTGTCACGGGAATCACAGTCCCTTCAAAATCAAACTTGGTGCTCTCAATAGCCAGACGCGCCTTCTCAGCAGCGACTTTGGCACCCATCAAATCACTGGCGGGAAGAATGATCAAGAACTCCTCGCCACCGTATCGGCAAACAACGTCGGTCTTTCTAAAGCTTTTTGAGAGAGTTTGGGCGACTGTTTTGATGACGAAGTCACCGGCCGGGTGGCCGTGTTTGTCGTTGATCTTCTTGAAAAAGTCGATATCACCCATAATGATCGACAGATTGCTGTGGTCGTTATTTGGCGGGAGGGTGCTGATGCGGCCTTCTTCGGTTCTCATATACTCTTCAAAGTGCGCGCGGTTAAAAAGACCAGTCAGCTGATCGGTGACCGACTTCGCAGCCTTATCCTTATATTTTCCTTGTAGCTGTGTTTCGGCTGTCACATCGCGCACAAGAACAAATGCGCCAATAATCGCCCCGTCCTCAATGAATGGGAAATATCCAATTGTGATAAATAAATCGCCACCGTGGGAGGTAGATCCTTTGATGTCGTCAATTCTTGTAGGCGCCAGATTTTCGAGGATTTTCGCAGCGGAGACTGGGCGTCCGGACACCTCAAGAGTGAGGACTTCGTCCAGCGAGGAAACGCGCAATAATTGCTTTGAAGATAAACCCGTAAGTAATGTAGCTGCTGGATTTGTTTTCAGGATCCTGCCACTGGCCTCCACTAGAAAATAAGCGTCCAGCATTGCTTTGCAGAAGTGCTCAAATGGTTTGAACGCTTGAAGTAGTTTGTTAGGTTGGTCAGTCATGGTGTTCCCCGGTTATATCGTATCATTCTGTTTCAATTTAGCTCTCAACCCACGAGAAAAACTCTTCCTCAATTTCATCCATTTCAGTTGGCTTGCCACACTTGCTGCATGCGACCTGGCCTCCGCCATCAGCGGCAGATGTGGGAAGGTTCTTACCCTGAACAAACAACTGACGCTGCGCATTGCCACAGCTCGGGCAGGTGTATCCCGCATAGACTGATTGAATAGTGGCCTTGCCACGGAAATTAGGGATCATGTTAATCTGGCTGACGATATCAGGAGTACATTCTTCGAAAATGATCTCGCGGCCCTTTTCAAGTTCGCGCATGAATGTAATCCAGGCTCTGACACCGCAAGAGTTAACTGACGCGACTTCTTTGAAGTTGATGATAATGTTTTTTCCAAGGGCAGATACAAGTTTTGGGAGATGGACTTCCGCGTCCTCATTGATCGGTCCAAAAATAGAGAGCTTTTCCCAGTCCCCATTCCTAGCGATTTGTGTCGTGATGCTCATAAAAACGAAACTCCCTGCAGTCTACATCCTATGGATGAATAGATATTCTTCAGGGGATATCGGAGTTTGCTGTAGCAGCTTAAGTCTCACCATAAAAAGCCCCCTAAGGACCAGCCGCATGGACTGGTGACTTAGAGGTTTTTTTGATCAATTTGTTATTTTTCCAAAATGCCCGAGGGCAGATTTTCCTTAGCTTTCGAGGAGGTAAGGATAGCCTTTTGAAAATTTGGAAAGTTTTTCCATGATGGGGCCACGAAGTTCGTCGCTAATATGCCCACGCTTTGCCGCAGCGTCGACTTGCCGCTCATAGGCGGAGATGATCTCGCCCATGTCGTAGTTTCGACTGACGAGTAGTTCGTCAATGGGGTCACCTTGGGTTAACTTGGTAATTTCCCATTCGCCGTCTGGATTAACGTGAACTTCTACCTCGTGAATCGCGCCAAATAGGTTGTGTTCGTTGGCGAGTGACTCCTGGTAGGCTCCTACGAGGAAAAAGCCAATGTAGTAGGGAGAATCAGTGGGTGGATGCAGTTCAAGGACAGTTTTGGTATCAGCACGGTCAATGAACGTTGTGAGGCATCCATCGGAGTCACAAGTGATATCAACGATCGTGGCTTTCAGGTTTGGCTTCTCGTCATGCCGCGAAAGAGGCATGACGGGGAATAGTTGATTGATGGACCACGAGTCAGGGATCGACTGGAAAATGGAGAAGTTAGCCAGATATTTGGAAACCATCACTTTTTGGAGGTTTTCAAATTCTTCCTGTGGATGCCTTTCAAAGCTTGAGAAATAGAGTGCTTTTCGACAAATTCGGTAGAAAAGCTCCTCTGCCACAGCTCGGTCTTTGAGCTGGAGGTAACCGAGGTTGAACAGCGTGAAAAGCTCTTCTTGGTAGACGATGGAGTCATGGTAATACTCCACGTAGTTCTTGCGATTCATGTTGTTGACGATGTAGCGCAGTTCATTAAGGGCCTTGTGTGCGCTTTGATCAATGTGCTCAAGATCAAGGATGTCATCGGCATCTATGTTCACGTCTGCACCTTGGACTTCCCGGATGTTGGTGACAACGACGCTATGATAGGCTGCGATCACTCGGCCCGATTCGGTCACGATCGTAGGGTGTGGAACGCCTTCATTGTCACACACTTCCATCAAGACGTAGACGGCATCGTTGGCGAACTCTTGAAGGCTGTAGTTGGCCGAAGACTCGAAACTTGTTTTGCTGCCATCGTAGTCAACTCCGACGCCGCCACCAATGTTCAGGTAGCGAGGCTTAAAGCCGATTTTTATGACTTTTGAGTAAACCCGAGCTGCTTCCTTAAGAGCTCCTTTGAAGCGCTTAATCTCTGTGATTTGGCTTCCAATGTGGAAGTGAAGCATGGCCAACTTGTCAGTGAGGTTTGCCTTTTCCAGCATTTGAAGTGCATGAATCACTTCAGTGGTGGTGAGACCGAATTTTGATTGCTCACCCGAACTTTTTTCCCATTTACCAGAGCCCTTGGAGTAAAGGCGCACGCGCAGGCCAATTTCAGGGCAATGCTTATATTTCGCAGCCCGATCGATGATCATCTGGAGTTCATCGGGACCTTCAACAACCATGACCACGTTTTTACCCATGGATTTGGCCAAAAATCCCATCTCAATAAATTCAGAATCTTTGAAGCCGTTGCAAACCATGAGGGCGTTGTCTTGAAGTTCGTAGCCGAGAGCGGCAATAAACTCAGTTTTACTGCCCACTTCGAGACCGTAATCGACTTTGCGGCCTGCATTTACAATCGCATCGATGAATTCCCGCCGTTGGTTGACCTTGAACGGAAACACCCCGACGTGGCGGCCTTTAAAATTGTTGTCCGTGATGGCGTTTTTGAAAGAACGGTGCATTCTTTCGAGTTGTCCCTCAATG
>JBIJBX010000102.1:0-8460 GCA_044344995.1 Oligoflexales bacterium
GGTTAAAGGATCAACCCAAAAGGCCGTGCCTGTAAAACCAAGATGCCCGCAGCCGCGCCCTTGCGCAAAGGTTTTGGCACTGGCATCACGCCCTTTTCGCCAACCCATTAATGATTCACCGGGGCTAGACGCCGCGCGGAAATTTGCCTCGATCGTTCTTCTGCCGACAGGTGATCGCCATAGAGCTTGAAGATAATCCACCACCGCTGGTCCCGCGCCAAATAATCCAGCGTGCCCAGCAAAGCCCCCTAGGGCCCAAGCATTTTCATCGTGGACTTCGCCGGCAAGCTGCCGGCCGCGGACCGCGCAATATCCGGTGGGAATTACTTTTTCTTTTAAAACGATGTCGCTACTGCCAAAACAATCCCGATTTTCCACGCCCAACTCTTGGAAAAAATCCGACGATAAATTTGCTAGAGACTTTTTGGCTATGCGCTGCAACATCTCCCCGAGAATCATGAAGCCGATGTCGCTGTATAGTTCTTCCTTGTTTTGGCCAATTCCTTTTGATCTTTGGACCGCAGACAGTAGGGTTTGCCGTCTGCCCTCACATTCGACATAAAGATTTCGCCATGCTGGCAGGCCTGATTCGTGGCGAAGAATACTAGCCACTAAGAGGTCTCTAACCTCCCGACCAAACTCTCCACCAATCGAGTCGCCGAATAAGTCGCTAAGTTTCGCCACCTCCGGCGCTACGTTTTGCCGAAAGCACTCGCCAAGCAGGAGCGGAGTAGTCACAAACGCCTTTGTTAAGCTCGCAAGATCGAAAATAGACCTCTCGTCAGGCAGAATGCTTGATTCGAAAGCCGGTCCTCTCCCGTCTAAAAAACCACAGGCCGCATACACGTGGGTGTATAGGCCTGTGGCATGAAAAGATCTTATGACTTGCGCGACGTTATCCAACTTCCTCGCCTTCAAACTTCATCACTTTGCATACGCCAATAACGGCCTCGCCTTCATCAACATTGATCAGGCGCACGCCTTGTGTGTGTCTGCTGATGACGCCTAGCTCTTGGACGTTGAATCTAACGATTTTACCACCTGTCGTCATAAGCATGACATCATCAGAATCGGCCACCTGTAGGATGCTGACCACAAATCCGTTACGCTCACTCAATTTGATCGTATAAATACCTTTTCCGCCGCGTGTTTGCTGTCGGTATTCGTCGAGAGGGCTACGCTTGCCATACCCATTTTCACAGACGGTGAGAATGGTCGACTCTGCGTCGATGACCTCGAGGCCGATGACGTGATCATCTTCTTCGCCAAAGCGAATGCCGGTAACGCCGCGCGCACTTCGGCCCATCGGACGAATCTCTTCTTCGTTGAAACGAATGGCCTTGCCTTGCTTTGTCGCCATCACCACATCATTTTTGCCGCTTGAGATGGCGCAACCGATCAGTGAGTCATTTTCTTCTAGCTTGAGGCCAATGATTCCGGTCGTTCGGATATTATCGTAGGCCATGAGCTCAGTTTTTTTGACGTAGCCCTGAGCTGTAGCGCTAATAATAAACTTGCCCTCCGAGAACTCTTTTACAGGCAGAACGCTTACGACTTTTTCTCCCTCTTCCATTTTTATGAGGTTAGCGAAATGCTTGCCTTTGCTTCGCAATGGAAGCTCTGGCACCTGATAAACCTTGATGTCGTAGACTCGGCCTTTATTTGTAAAACACAGCAGTGATTGGTGGTTTGAGGAAATGAAGAGGCTTTTCACCATATCTTCTTCTTTGGTGAGCATTCCGCTCTTGCCCTTGCCGCCACGTTTTTGAGCGCGGATTTCGACAATCGGAGTACGCTTAATATACCCGGCTTGAGAAATAGATACGGCGACTTCCTCGTCGGCAACCAAGCTTTCCATCGTGAGCTCGTCCGCCGCGTCAGCGATAATTTCTGTTTTGCGCTCATCGGCAAAACGCTCGCGCAATTCAGTAAAGTCGTCCTTGATGATTTTGGTAACCCGTGCAGGTGTCGCCAAGATGTCTTGTAGGTCAGCGATCAAGGCCATGACCTCATTGTATTCGGCAATTATTTTGTCGCGCTCAAGTCCCGTTAGCTTGGCTAGTCGCATCTCAAGAATAGCCTTCGCTTGAACGTCAGACAGATTAAACCTAGCTACCAAATCCTGATGAGCAACGTCCGTATCGATGGCGCCGCGAATTGTCCGTACCACCTCATCAATATTCTCGACGGCAATTTTCAAGCCCAAGAGAATGTGCCCTTTGGCCTCAGCTTGTCTTAGCTCGTAGGCGGTTCGGCGTACCACGACTTCTCGGCGGTGGAGATAGAATTGCTCAAGCATCTGCTTAAGGTTCAAAACTTTTGGTGCGCCGTTAACTAGTGCTACTGCGTTCACACCAAAGCTCGTCTGCATCGGCGTCAGCTTATACAGATTATTCAAGATGATGTCGGGTATTTCGCCCTTTTTAAGCTCGATAACAATACGAATGTCATCTTCAGCGGACTCATCTCGAAGATCAGTGATCCCCTCTATTTTCTTTTCCCGCACAAGGTCTGCGATTCTCTCAATGAGTCGCGCTTTGTTTACCTGATAAGGAATCTCGGTGACTATGATCTGCTCTTTGCCCTGTGACTTTGGCACAGGCTCAACCGTAGATCTAGAACGCATGATGACGGAACCACGTCCGGTCATCAAAGCCTCTCTGATTCCAGCAACTCCAACGATCTGACCTCTCGTCGGAAAATCAGGGCCTTTCACGTAAGTCATCAGCTCTTCGATGCGCATACCTGGATTTTCGATGAGCGCTAAAAGTGCGTCAAGAACTTCGCCTAAATTGTGCGGCGGAATATTGGTTGCCATTCCAACTGCAATTCCCGACGCTCCGTTAACCAGAAGCTGCGGAAGCCTTGTGGGAAGTACCAATGGCTCTTCTTCTTTGTTGTCATAGTTGGGGCCAAAATCGACCGTTTCTTTTTCAATATCAGTAAGCAGTAGCTCTGCAACTTCTTCCAAACGACACTCTGTATAACGCATGGCCGCGGCTGAGTCGCCGTCGATGGAACCGAAGTTACCTTGGCCGTCAATGAGTGTATAACGCATGGCAAAATCTTGGGCCAAACGCACGAGTGCTTCGTACACAGGACTATCGCCATGTGGGTGATATCGACCGATAACCTCACCAACAACACGAGCACTCTTCAAATAGGGGCGGTTGTGATAATTTTTCAGATTGTGCATGGCAAACAAAATACGCCTGTGAACAGGCTTAAGGCCGTCACGAACGTCTGGAAGTGCGCGCGACACAATCACGGACATGGAATAGTCTAAAAACGCCGTCCGCATTTCTTCTTCGATTTTAATTGGGATTACACTATTTGCCGGTTCCATTAATCAGTTCCTTTTCAACAGTTTTGACCCATCGCATTTTTAGGCGGGTCATCCACAAGCAGACCGAGGTTAAGTATCAAGGTTCCTAACATTCAAAGCGTTTTGCTGGATAAATTCCCGCCTAGGATCAACGTCGTCTCCCATTAGGGTTGAAAATAGGGAGTCAGCTTCCATCGCGTCTTCAACTTCAACCTGCAGAAGAGTGCGATGTGCGTGCTTCATAGTGGTATCAGCCAATTGGTCTGGATTCATTTCTCCGAGACCTTTGTACCGCTGGACATAGGCGCCGCGGCGTCCCTCTTGCACTATGAAATCTTTCAAGTCCGCGAGAGTTCTCAAAACAGTGGGAACTCCGCCGTCTTCCCCGGCTTGATCTTCGTCAGTGTCTTTTTGCTGGGATTTCTTGAGACTTGTCCAGGTAAAAGGCGCCTGCGCGATTTCGTCCATTTGCTTTCGGAGTCTTTTAAGCTCAACAATCTCGCCGCTTGAGAAGAAGGCGGCATCGATTTGGCTTGTTTGCGGTATGTCTCGCTCTCGTGTGTCGACCATCAAACGATAGCGGCTGTATTCCTGATCAAAAACGACTGCTGTGTGCGTAAACGCTTTTGCTGCATGCGCTGTGATGTCGTCACAAATCCGCTTGCCGAGGGCCTTGGCCGATTCTTCGCTGGCCAAATTTTGCGGGCCGATATCTTCGTGCTGAATAAGGAAGTCCACAACCCCACGTGCTCGTCGCCGACAGGCAAGATCCATAAGCTGTAAGTAGCGCTGCAATTTCGACATCAAAGATTTCAAAACATTTCGATCGATAGTGCGCCCCTTCGCATCTCGGACCTCGACATTGCTGATACCTGCATCACTCAAGAAATCGAGTAGAGCCGAATCATCTTTCAAATAACGCTCAACTTTACCTTTTTTGTATTTGTAGAGTGGGGGCTGCGCGATGTAGAGATATCCTCGTTCGATGATCTGCGGCATTTGCCTGAAAAAGAAGGTTAACAAGAGTGTTCGAATGTGCGCCCCGTCAACGTCCGCATCTGTCATCAAGATGATCTTGTTATATCGTAGCTTTGTAATATCGAAGTCGTCTTTACCAATACCAGTGCCCAGAGCTTGAATTAACAATTTGATTTCCTGGCTGGAAAGCATCTTGTCATAGCGGGCTTTTTCAACATTCAAAATCTTACCACGTAGTGGGAGTACGGCCTGGGTTTTGCGGTCCCGACCTTGTTTTGCTGATCCACCAGCCGAATCACCCTCGACCAGAAAGAGTTCGCATAGGCTCGGATCTTTCTCCTGGCAGTCCGCCATTTTTCCTGGCAGACCTGCGAAATCAAGGGCGCCCTTTCGACGTGTTAGTTCGCGGGCTTTTTTTGCGGCAATACGTGCTCTTGCCGCGTCAATAATTTTCCCAACTATTCGACGACCGACTTCTGGGTTTTCATCAAAGTAGGTTGTTAGTTTATCAGTAATTAATTGTTCAACCCACGGACGAACTTCCGTGTTGCCGAGTTTGGTTTTTGTTTGCCCTTGGAACTCTGGATTTTTTACGCGTACCGCGATGATCCCACATAGACCTTCACGAATATCGTCTCCGGTTATGCCCTCTTTAAATTGTTTCAGGGCGCCAGTTTTTTCCGCGAAATTGTTAATAGCTCTAGTCAGAGCTGCGCGCAGTCCCGTGACGTGCGTCCCGCCTTCAACTGTATTGATGTTATTAACATAAGAGAAAAAACTTTCGGTATAGGCATCCGTCCACTGCAGTGAACAATCCACGACAAAAATAACTTTATCGCCATCCTTTTGCTGACCTTTGATGGTCATTGGTTTTTGATGCAGCGGATTCTTGCCCTTAACGAGGTACTCGCAAAACGAGGTGATTCCACCTTCAAAAATAAACTGGGATTTCTGATCTGTACGTTCGTCTGCGAGATTGATCTCCAGGCCTTGGTTTAGGAACGCGAGTTCACGCAGGCGCTTAGCTAGCGTGTCAAAATGAAAATTCGTATCTGGAAATATTTCACCATCCGGCTTGAACTTCGTCATCGTGCCGCGTGATTCAGTCGTGCCAATAACCGCTATTTGCGAGTCTGGTACGCCGCGCTTATAGCCTTGCATGTGGACTTTGCCGTTTTGGCGAACTTCTACCCGGCACCATTCTGATAGCGCGTTTACAACTGATGCGCCTACTCCGTGTAATCCGCCAGAAAAAGCGAACGCCTTGTCGTCAAACTTGCCGCCTGCATGTAGGACGGTCATTACAATTTCTAGAGCGCTCTTATTATCTTTTTTGTGAATTTCAACAGGTATGCCGCGCCCGTTATCACGGACGGAAACGCTGTTATCGAGATGAATGGTCACATCGATCTTAGAACAATGGCCACCCATCGCTTCATCGATGGAGTTATCGACGATCTCGTAAACTAAATGATGAAGACCATCGATTGAGGTTGAGCCAATATACATGCCAGGTCGTTTCCGAACGGCCTCCAGCCCTTCGAGCACCTGAATATTATCGGCTGAGTATGTGCTGCCATCGACATTTTTTGGCATCTCTTCAACATCAGTCATGAACAACCCCTTTTTAGCCACATTCCCTGTGATCACAATTCAAAACAATTAATGGCACAAACACACTTCTGTCCCTATTACGCGTGAACCTCATGGTTGCCGGTAATTGGAACGAGAATATGCTTTGTGCAACAATCGTTCGGTTCGCCATACGGCGTCAAAACGATGGGCTCTACCGCGTCCTTGAATTGAAGCGACATTTTCTCCGCTCCGGTGACGCTAACGATATCTGTGATGTACTTTCCGTTGATCGCGATATCGCATTTCGCGCCATGATAGCCTTCAAGCCCAATCCGCTCTCTACTCTCGGATTGCGCGGTATTCCTGGAGCTAAGGGTAAGGGAAGCGTCAGAAAAGCTCAACTGTAAAACCCGACTCTTATCGGCAGCCAAGAGGACACGTCGAGTTACGCTTTTCATGTGGTTTGTGTTCATTAAAACGCCACGCTGTTTAATATCTGGTATTACAGAAGTATAGTTTGGATACTTCACCGCGGATAAACGCACGAAAATTTGATAATTCGGAACTTCCGCAACTAGCGTCGTTTGGTCGTCTGAGATGCTAAGTCTGACTGATTCAAATCCTTCCGATGCCAGTCTAGAAAGCTCAGATAAGGCTCTTTTTGTCAGGCTCACGCCGTTTTTAAGGAAAGTATCGGGCATATCGATGCGAATATCGCAAAAAGAGAGTCTAAAGGAATCGGTTCCCACCATGCGAAGCATCGATTTGTCGGATTGCGGGCGATGGAAAAAGGCAACTGTTCCATAATTGCGAGGTGAATCTGATGCAATACAAGATCCCACCTGCTCGATCATATAGGCCAACTTGGTAACTGGTATGGACGCCGTATTTTCATAATCAACATGTGGCGGCTCTCTCCAGGAGGCATCTTCAACGATAGGTAGTTTCATCGTAAACTCACGGCCGGGGCCCGCGCTCACCTTTAGGTTCGAGCCATCGCGTTCAAGGTAAACCGTTCCTTCAGGTAACTCCCTGGCCAAATCAGAAAAAAGTTTAGCCGGTACAAACACTATTCCATCTTTAGCCACCTCACATGGCAGGTCATTGAAGATTGCAAGTGCTTGGTCGGCAGCCGCCACATAGAGTCTGCCTTTTCTGGCGTTAAGCCCTACATGCGCCAAGTTTCGATCCGCCATAGCACCCTGGACGCGGGCCATTGCTAAGTTCAGTAGATTGCGATCGATTTGTAGTTTGAGACTCATAATGCTGTTCCCTCTTTTTTCTTTCGTTCTCGTTTCGTGAATTCGTGTCCCATTTATTTCAAAAGTCATTTAGTTATATAGATGGATTAGTAGGCTGGGATGGTTGTTGGGGATAAACCCCTAGGCCCCTGAAATATAAACAAAAATTAGTTTCTTTCGCATGAGTATCCTGTGTAAAAACCGTGGAGGTTTTTGGGGTTTGGTAGCCCTTTTGTCTGCGGAGGTTTTGGTTATTCATAGTTCACTCACATGAGATATCAGGGGTTGTTACCAACTTAATAACGACGTTACTCACAAGCTATCAACAGGTGCATTTGCCCCTTAAGTTAGATGCTCAAGGTTGCGCTGCAAGGAGTCCACCACGGCCCTTAGGTCAAGATTCGAAACAATGGCAGCTTCGATTTTTTTCACATTATGCAAGACGGTCGTATGGTCCTTGCCGCCAAATTTTTGCCCGAGTTCAGGCAAAGATGCAGGCGTCAGCTTGCGGGCTAGGAACATAGCGATCTGTCTTGGATGGGCAATGGCGGCGTGCTTCTTCTTTGATTTCAAGTCAGCGACTTTGATTTTGAAGTGATCGGCGACAGTCTTCTGAATGTCTTCGACAGATAGTTTTTTTGGCGCTTCCGCAACAAAGAAGTCTTGGAATATAGTCTGTGCTAGGGTGAGGGTAATAGGGACATCAT
This sequence comes from Oligoflexales bacterium, assembly GCA_044344995.1. Classification (GTDB taxonomy): domain Bacteria; phylum Bdellovibrionota_B; class Oligoflexia; order Oligoflexales; family RGVZ01; genus CAMDKS01. The sequence goes on from JBIJBX010000102.1 coordinate 7,827, forward strand.
CAAATTCACTGAAAGCTCTTAAGCGAAGCACAGCGCCTTCTAGCTCGCGGATATCTTTTTTCTTGTGTCGCGCAATATATTCCGCAACTTCATGATCAAGCTTAATACCCAGCGCATCGGCTTTTTTAATTAAAATCGCGATACGATGTTCAACATCGGGTGGCTGAATGTCAGCGATCAATCCCCATTGGAAGCGATTTCTTAGTCGGTCCTCAATGTCAGGTATAGATTGTGGCAACACATCTGAAGTCATGACGATTTGTTTTTTCGCTCCGTACAAACTATTGAACGTGTGAAAAAACTCTTCCTGCGTTGTTTTCTTTCCGCCAGAAATGAACTGAACATCATCGATGAGGAGAACATCGCAGTTGCGATATTTTTGTCTAAACTCCATCGTTTTTCCGAAGCGAATACAATAAATCATCTCATTCATGAATCGCTCTGACGTGATGTAAACAACTTTGGCGCTTGGATTTCTTTTTACAACTTCGTTGCCAACGGCGTGCAATAAGTGCGTTTTACCCAAACCTGAACTTCCACATAGAAATAGAGGATTGTAGGAGCGTCCTGGCTGACCGGCTACCGCCTGGCATGTTGAGAGCGCAAACTGGTTACTTGCACCCTTTACAAAATT
>JBIJBX010000277.1:0-3154 GCA_044344995.1 Oligoflexales bacterium
GAGAGGGTTCAAATGGCCATCCATTTGAGTCTGCTGTGATGAAGCGGTCGAGTGACGTACGTGCTCCGATTCGTCACTGTTGGGGTTCGCCGCCAATTCACAAGCTCGATCCTCATCATCGGATTCGTCCGGCGGGTTCATGGTGTCAAATTGAATGAAATACTGATCTAGCCCGAGTTCGGCTTTGATTTTTTCAATGAGGGGCAAGTAGGCATCGTGAATACGCTGGTAGAAAAGAATGTTGGGAGCCTTGATGAAAAGTTGATTTCCGGCAACATTGGTGCACTCAAGTGGCGCCACCCAGGTCGTATACTCTTGGTTAGGAAGCTGGGCCTTGATAGCTTGTTTTATGAGTTCCCATGAGGTGATTGATGAGGGAGTTGTCATTTGCTCTTCTGCCTTAAAGGTTTTGTCTAACGTTTATCGTTTAGCGATTAAGAAATAAGCCAGAGAGCGCTTTACACTTGCGTTCAAGAGGTCACCGGTTCCGTAATCGCGGAAATTTAGTGGAGGCAACGTAGCAAAGGAGGGGGCGTTGGGCAAGACACTATTTTCCTTTATTTTTTGTAAGAAAGTCAGTATGTTAGAATTTAAAGGGGTTTCAAGAAAATATGAGTTATCCACAAGTTTATGAATAAAATTTTAATCAAGTTTACCTATTTATTGGTTTTAAATTTTGAACTGGTACTTTTCATGGTTGGCGGCATCTACGGAGGCCTCTACTTAAACAAGCATTATCCAGTCGGAATTAATTGGCTTGTTTTAACAACACCACTTTCGTTGTTGTTGTGTCTGTACCTGTTATATCGGTATTTGGTCGGAATCATAAAAAGTGAAGAAAAAAAAGCTGACAAAAAAACTCAAAATAATTCGGATTAATTAAAATTAAATGGGCGCTCTAACGAATCATTTGAAGCTTCATATACCCCTAAAAACAATATTATTTGTTGGTTTGGCGTGTTTTTTGGTGGCCGTATTTAACCCGAGAAATCTTGCTGGGGGTTTCGTTTGTGGTGCGACCACCTTTTGTTTGTCTGCCATAGGGTTAGAGCGGTTGGCGAGGAGGATCATGCATAGAGGTCATGTCGCGGAGGGCGTGCGAAGCGGGCTTTTCTGGCTTTTTTTTAAGTTTGTTGCACCTGCATCGACGATTTTTTATGGGCTTTCCCGAGGATTTTCTCCGACCGCCCTTGTCTCGGGTATTGTGAGTGCGTTGGCCATTTTTTCTGCTGTGCTGTGGTTTGAGCAGAAGTAAAAATTTTAGTTTCAGATGGCTGAATTAGATTGAGCTCTTATTATGTTTGAGCTAAATCTTTCGTCTCTGGATAATTTGTGCTGTTTGCCGTTCTCGTGATCGCAGTGCTTAGGGCCCAGGGTCCGCCTTTTATAGGGGTTATTAGGGAGTTTTCATGATGCGATACTTTATATTACTGGGACTCATGCTTGGCTCTTCGGCCGCGTTTGCGGCGGGTGGAGTTGTGAATTGGTATGAACAAGCCTACCAATTGGTCAGTGGACACGATTCTGATCCGCATGCGGCCGAGCGATTTGTAGTGATTGCAGGTGGCATGTTTACGATGGCGGTGTGTACCATTGTCGGGCTTCTCTACAAGCGTAGCGTTGCGAATTTGGGCGACGACGTGGCTCCAGATGGAAAATTCTCCCTGCGAACGGTCGTTGATATGGCAATGGATTTAGTAGTCGGTCTTAGCAAGGATAACCTTGGCGATCAGTGGCGGGTGCACGCGCCGTTGTTGGCCGGCATTTTTATGTTTATTTTAGTCAGTAATTTAGGGGGTTTAATACCTGGACTAGTACCAGCGACGGAGAGTATTTCTAGTAACCTCGCCATGGGATTGATGGTTTTTTTAATCTATAACGTCGCCGGTTTTCGTGAGCATGGTTGGCACTATATTAAGCAGTTTACTGGGCCGATGCTGGCGATCGCGCCACTTATGTTTGTGATCGAGTTAATTGGTCATATGGTGAGGCCCGTGAGCTTAAGTTTGCGTCTAATGTGTAACGTGTTTGCGGACCATCTTTTGGTGGGAATTTTTACGACAAATGCGCCTTATGTGATTGTCCCTTCAGCTCTATTGTTTTTTGGAGTTTTGGTCGCCTTGGTTCAGAGCTATCTATTCACTCTGTTAACCAGCGTCTATATTTCCATGGCGGTTTCTCACGACCACTGAGCTGGTTTGTGGGTTTTGTATATTGTTGATTTTATTGATTAAATGAGGTGTTTTGTGAGGTTCTCTAAGTGGTTGGTAGTATTGTTCGGTGTATTGGTGAGCGGCGTAGCATTTGCAGAGGGTGAGGCAGGCGCTGCAACTTCTGTCGCTGGTTTGGTTGCCATCGGTTCGGGTTTGGCGATGGGCTTGGCGGCGATTGGTGCCAGCGGTGCCCAAGGACGTGCAGCCGGCTCGGCATTGGAAGGAATTGCGCGTAATCCTGGTAGCCGTGAAGCTGTGTTCGTTCCGCTTCTTTTGTCTCTTGCGTTCATCGAGCTTTCAGCGCTTCTTGGCTTCGTTATCGCTTTCTTGTGGTGGTCGAAATAATTCCAAGAAAATTTTCGTCCAATGGAACCAGCGCATGAGCGCTGGTTTTTTTGTTTCACGTGGAACAATTAAGATCGGACGATAGGTGTTTCACGTGGAACAAAATCAATATTTTAAAAAATGTGGCTAGCAACACAAGCACCATTTGGTATACTCCGGGCGAATAAATCGTAATTTTGGAGGATCGATGGCTCGTATTATTGCCGTCTCAAACCAGAAGGGTGGAGTAGGAAAAACCACATCTTCAGTGAATTTGGCAGCTTCTTTAGCGGCTGCCGAGAAAAAAGTACTACTGGTTGACCTCGACCCCCAAGCCAACGCAGGCAGCGGTCTTGGAATCGCCCCTGAAAATGTTCAGACGAGCATGTACCAGGTACTGGTTGATGAGGCGCCAATTAAAAGCGCCATTTTGCACACCGAATTAAAATGCCTTAATTTAGCTGCGGCTAATCAGGATCTGATTGGCGCAGAGATCGAACTTGTCACAGCCATTGGAAGGGAAGTGCGCCTAAAGGACGCCCTCGCCCAAGTGGAAGACATCTACGATTACATAATCATCGACTGTCCACCAGCATTAGGGATTCTTACAGTGAATG
>JBIJBX010000272.1:0-3238 GCA_044344995.1 Oligoflexales bacterium
CCGGTCAGAGCCAAAATAATTGTCCAGCCTTCTCCATTGAGCCAAGGAAGGCCCCTAGGTCCCTGAAACCACATCGAAATCGTTGCATATTGCCCCGTCCTGGCCTATGCTCCCCTAGGCTGAAAAGGAGACCTCAAGAGACTTGCCAAAGACGGTCAGCTCAAGGGTTTCAAAAGTGGTACCAAGGTACCAAAATTTTCAAAGTCAAAAACGAGTGGGTAGGTCCTGTTTGACCACCCATCAAAAACAAAAGACCTGATATAGAAGACCGAGTTTTTGTCTAAAGCAAGATCATCAGGCTTCTGGAGTTACAATGACGAAAGTAATCAAACGCGATCGCAAAGAAAGTGCCGCTGATCTTGTGTCAGCCATCGATGAACTGAATCCATTGTTGGCAGAACAAGAGGAGCATGATGCGGTAGCTCATTTAAAAAAAGCGTCAGCAACCTTAAAGAAAGCGGCTCTTGGGTCACCGGACTATGTCAAAGCGGTCGAAGATGTCATTGACGCGTTTGAGGGTGATCTTGAGTTATCCGCCTATACGATGGCACGCAAGGACTCAAAAGAGTGGACTGCCGCCGAAGAACTTACAGTCGCAAGTTGCCGAGTCTTGAACTTGGCGCGTCGGATGAAAAGCTAATATCAACCGAAGAAATTTTTTAGGAAGCCTAGGTCTTATGTCAGAGAAACAATCAGAAGAAACTACCACCGAACAAAAACCACAACACACCATGAAACAGCGAGTCGAACTCCAAAGGGGCCTTAATGTCCCTATCGACTACTTTTTGTTTACCTGTCTTGAGCACGAGAGAACCCAGCGGGCAACAGCTGCGGCAGCGGGCGAGGGTGCTGATGAAGTGGTTTTAAACAAAGGTCGCTGGCCCATTATGGTTGGTGCTACTTTGGAGACACTTCCTGGTGAGCTCAAGTCTATGGACCTAAAAGGCCTCATGGGACGAATGAGTCTTTGGTATGCTGCCCAGTATCCGGAGATGGTGGAAGAAACTCCACTCGATCACATCATGCTGAATAACATCGTTGAACCATTTATGAAGTTCACGCTTGATCTGGCTGATTTGGTGCTACTGAAGACTGGCACGGCTCTTCCTGCCCATAACGCAGAAACCGATGAGAGCAAAAAAGTTTGGTCGACGATCTCTGTCGTCTTGAAAGAGGAATTCCCAGGCTACTACGCCTATTTTGACCGTTTCCTTCGCTGGGCATTTGCTGACGTGGAGCCTGAAGAGATTGAAGAAGGATCTCGTCCTCCCGTTGGTAAAAATATGCCCAACTTCCGAGGAAATCGTCAGCCTCAAGGCGGCGGTCCTCAGCATCGCGGACAACATGGCGGTGGTGGTGGAGGCGGTGGACATCGTGGCCAGCAAGGCGGCGGACACCGTGGTCAGCACGGTGGTCAGCATGGTGGTCGAGGAGACCGAGGCAATCATCGTGGTGGTGATGGCCAGCGCGGACAACATCAAGGTGGCGGTCACAAGGGACGTCACGGCGGCGGCGGGCATAATCAACAAGCCGACGCCGAAACTGAAAAACTGGCACTAGCTTCAGTGGATGAAGCGATGGCTAAAATCACCTCAGGTGAAGTGGAAGAAGTTTTCCTCAAGCCTATGAATAGTTTTTATCGCCGTATCCAGCACCAATATGCAGTTGATAAGGGCTTTGAGTCCTGCTCCGTGGGTGAAGGTAACGAGCGCGGCGTGAAAGTTTCTAAGAAGTTATGATTAGCACTAAATCTCCTCCCACAATCGTCATCACTGGCGCGTCTGCTGGTATTGGTGAGGAGACGGCCATTTTGTTCGCTGAAAAAGGCTGGAAGGTCGTAGCATCAGCTCGAAGGCTCGAGCGACTTGAAAGCCTCTCTAAACGCCTTGCAAAAAAAAATACACCAGAGATGGTGGCTCTCCAACTTGATGTCACCGATCAGCATTCAGTCAAAGACTTTGCGTCCAAAGCTTTGAAGGCCTGTGGTGGAAAAGTCGACGTTTTGTTTAATAACGCAGGCCTTGCTCTTGGGGTTGACCATGTGGCGACGGGGGACGTTGGTGATTGGGAGACCATGATCGATACGAATGTCACTGGCCTTTTGCGTGTCACACGTGAATTCTTGCCGGCCATGAGAGAACAAAACCACGGCCATATTGTGAATATGGGAAGTATCGCCAGCACGGTTGTCTATGAGGGTGGAAGTGTTTACTGCGCCACTAAGCACGCGGTTCGAGCCATTACCAAAACATTAAGACTAGAACTTAACGGCTCGCCAATTCGTGTGTCCTTGATTGATCCAGGAATGGTGGAGACGGATTTTTCAAATGTACGGTTTAAAAATGACCACGAGCGGGCCAAGAAAGTCTATCAGGGATTAAAGCCCCTAACTCCTAAAGATATTGCCGAATGTATTTGGTTCATGGCCGAGCGTCCCTCGCACGTGAATATTGAAGAAATTGTGCTCATGCCCATCGCCCAGGCTGCGCCGCATAAAATTAATCGCACCTAACGCTTAGAAAAAGAAAGATCAAATAGCCATGGCTCCTAAATCCTTCAAAGGTAAACCGTCGACAAAGCCGTTTGCAAAATCAACCTCAAAATCAACTGCAAAACCATCCGCAAAGCCTTCAAGGTTTAAACCCAAAGATAAACTTGGGGCAAAATCGTCATCTTCCGGTAAGAAATCTACTGGCCCCAAGGGCTTCAACAAAAAAAAGAGATTTGAAGAAGCCCTTGATCTGAAATTCACCGACAAAGAACTTGGTGAGATGGACCGCATTAAACGCAAACTTGCCGAGATGAGGGATTACAAGAGAATCCTCGCAGAAGATGGCCTAAAGCCAGACGCTGAAGACAAGGCTCGTGAAAGTGAGCTGATCGTCAGGCTTCTAAGAATTGAAAAAAATGCCAAGATGGCCGCTCGCCAAAAAGCCAAGGCTGAGAAAACAGAAAGATTCCGTGAAGCGGAGGCCCAGGCGGAGTTTGCCAAACAAAAGAAAAAGGCTCGCCAAGAGCGGTTTGAAGACTAATAAAAGCTTCCTGGCCAGCTCAATAATCTTAATTATTTCGTGTAATTATCAGCAGCATCAAGAAACCCTCAAGCCGCCGTAAAAGAAGTCCGAACAGATCTTCGGGCGGGGTCCAGACGATCGAGCTTTGTCAGTTCGGTCTAAATAGGGATATGGCTTGGGAGGCAAACAGTGAATCAGATTAAAACCATAGGGCTGTTGGTACT
>JBIJBX010000273.1:0-3234 GCA_044344995.1 Oligoflexales bacterium
AGTAGTGACTTGCGTCCACATGTCAGACCATGGCGTATTAAACAGAAGATCTTGGTCGACCGGATGCAATAGCCAAGAGCCAGCCCGAATTTCGTCGTCTAGTTGGCCTGCCCCCCATCCAGCATATCCGACCAAAAACCGGTAGGGATTGAGGATGTCATGGACGAGTTGGCCATTGGCACGCTCACGTATGGCGATCTCGCTTTCTCCGATTAACGAATCAAGGATCTTGCCAGAGGTGCTCAGGTAAATATTTGTGCCGATTTCAGTATCGCCATCCGCAGGTTTACGTGCATGGAGAATGATGGCTGTGCCTGTGTCAATTGGACCACCGTACCAGGCAGGGATCGCTGGGGGAATGTCCCGGTCAATTTCACTCACCATGGACTTGAGTGGAACTGTGCTTGGACGATTTAAGACGAAACCAACCGCCCCCTCGCTGTTATGCTCCGCGAGAAGTAAAACTGTCTTGGAAAAGTTGTTGTCGAGCATGCTCGGCATAGCAACTAGCAGACATGGAGCGGATACATGTGTAATCATCCTTGATCACCACCCGTTTCTCGATGAAGCCCGACCACGCAAGTGGCCCAAATGATAATCCTTATCAACTGGCGACATCTAAAATAAAAATTTAAAAACTTTGCTCGTGAAAAAGATTAGCGAGCACCTAAGTACTGGTCAACACAATTAACGCTAGCTTCATGAAATATGCTTATTTGGTCTATTTTTTAGGCAAACCAGCCTTGATAATGCTCGAAAATTGCAATACTCTCATACGGAAGAACAGTCCAAATTGATGAAATCGGCCTATATTCTGCTGATTTTTGTTGCTCAAACCACGGAGGGTTGGACGCATGTTCAGTGTGGTTGTAAAAATTCGCAAACTTCCGACCGCTGCGTTTTGTGGACACAGAGTCCTGCTTTTTTTAAGTGGTTTGATTCTAGCAAGCACTAATATTATGGCCCACGAAGTTGATCAACGAGTTGGCAGCTACTCTTCAAGTGACGGCGAGTCGCGGACCATGGTGCGGTTCTTGGGGCGCGCAGATGTCCCTTCTTTTGCCGGTGGCGATGGTGTTTTTGCTTTATCACTGTCAGCACAGTCAGAAAACGTAAAAAGTGACGATAGTTATACGACCAAAAATTTCGACAATGGTCGCCGCGTTGATCGAAACCTGGGCATTGACGGCAGTTTGACCTGGGCAAAGCGAACCGAATTGACCCTTGGTGGCACGGCTGCCGGTGATTCAGTATCTAAAACATGGTCGGCAAGAGCTGGCCTTGGGCAGTGGCTTCTTGGGGATCAGCTTCGAATTGGCTTAAATGCAGCAAGCTCTAAAACCTCGCGACCAGCAGACTCGTTTTTGGACTATGACTCTTCCACGGTTAATATCTTACCGGAGGCGTCATCTGTTACAGGTGCTATCAATATAAAGGCTATTTTAAATCCAAAGACTACAGTGTCAGCAGACTATGTTGTGGCAAACAGCTCAGAGCGGCCCCTGCTGCATGCATGGAGCGCGGGAATTAAACAGTATTTTGATGCCTGTGACTGCGCTGTTCACGGTGACTTAGGCCGCGTAATTAATTTAGGCAAGCTGAACACAAATATGTCAGCAGGTGAATTGACCGGTTCCCAAGTTTCAATCAGCTACCTGCAAACACTTTGGTCTAAGGCACATGGCCGGTTGGCTTACCGCTATGCAAGGGAAGATGAGTTTACCAGGGCCTACGAGGATCACCTGGTCTTTGGTGCCGACAGCTATGTTGCTGCCTTGTCGCAAGAACTGCCTGGTGACTTGGTTGGCGGCGGTGATAAAGCTGTTTTGCTCGATTTGGCCGCCACGCGCTATCTACATAACAAGGCTGGTTCGGCTTCTACGGTGGAGCTTGGCGGAAGCGTTAAATTTTAATCATACGACCCACATTAAGGAAGTCCTCATGGGAATAGGAATCATCACAACAAAAGCGAATACCCAGTCTTGGCAGGTAGCTATTTTGTTTTGCATCCTCATGTTGTCGTGTGTTGGATGCCGCGCAATAAAGCCCTACGAAAAAGAATATCTAGTTCACCCAATTATGGACGAGGCACGAGTTGAGCGTCTTTCCGCACCCTACGCTAAGTCGGTGCGGCCAAACGAGCGCCTGGCAACAGCCAGTGGTGGTGGTGCGTCCACGTCCTGCCCAACGTGTGGAGGCAAATGATGCGGTCCGCAATTTGGCCCATTCGCCCCTGGGTTCTATTGTTTTTAGCCGGTGCCACAATGATGGCCTGCGCCGCTAAATTGCCGCGGGAAGTGACGGTTAAAAGACCCCTTGGCGAAGCTAAACCATTCAACGCAGATGGTATCATGCTCCAAAATTTGGCCGATGAATCTGCGGTCTCAATTGGTCAGCACATGAGGGACCGCGGGCTTAAATACATGGTCATAACTTTTGGCAGTCAGGGTTGTGCGGTTTGTATGCAGAAAGCACGCTATCTTCAGGCAAATCTGGTCAACGATAGCTACAATCTTCTCGGTAGCGCAGCAAAAAACGTTGTGCAATTGGTTGGAGTTATCACCGATCCGCCGGCAAGCCGAAGGGATGTTTTATCATTGGTAGATTCCGAAGGACTCTCGCACCTTGAGTGGTGGGACCCCGGACACCAAGTGATGATGGATTATTTTCAGCCTGAAGGGAAAAATTTTAGCGTTCCCTTAACGCTTATGGTTTCGCAGACCGAGATATTGTGGACAGTGCCGAGCTGGGAAACGATCACTGGGCCTGAATTAATCAACAAAATTGCATCAACACTTGGCGTTGACGCGAATCCTCCGCCAGTGAATCCAGATGACCCTTCAGGGGAATTGAAGCGCCCGTTACTTGCGAGGGAACAAGGAAACAGATTTGATGAGGTTAAGTTAACCAGATGCTCTGACCGTTCAGAAGTAGGTCTTAGTGCTCTTTTGCCTTCGGCGGAGTTTGATTTCAGGGCTGTAGTCGTGACTAAAAAAACCTGTTCTGAGGATGAAAGTTGTCGAGAGGCTGAAGCTAGCCTTCAAAGCTGGTTGGCCGATTGTCAGGTTCGCTGGAGCAAGCAATGTGCAGCTCGCATCATCACCACAGATGACTCTATTTGCAATGACCAGGCAAATGATAATTTTGTGGGCGGAAAGGAATTTCTTTCAGTCTTTAAAGAGCATTTTAATTGGAGCTATGTTCCGACTGAGGTCACACCTGGGCGTTGGAAGC
>JBIJBX010000274.1:0-3225 GCA_044344995.1 Oligoflexales bacterium
ACGCGTGTCGGCGCTCCGGTTGAGCTGAGAAAGCACTATGACCGGCACATCCAGTTCTTTGGCTAAGGCCTGTAGACCACCGGAGAGTTCGGCTACTTCGCGCTCGCGACTATCGGCCCTTTTACTTGAGGTACCCATAAGCTGAAGGTAGTCAATAATGACCATTCCAAGGCCAAACTCTTTCTTATGACGCCGAAGGCGCGATCTTAATTCCACAAGTGAAATACCGCCCGTATCGTCGAGACTCAGAGGCATATTCATCAAAGCGGTGGAGGCTGCACTAAGACGATTTAGATCGTCATCAGCGAGATCCCCTTTTCTTAGACGACTAGAATCAATACGCCCCTTTGAGGAGATTAGACGCATCATCAACTGATTCTTTGGCATCTCAAGGCTAAAGACGACCGTAGGAATACCTTGTTCGGCCGCATGTGCTGCGAAGTTCAGGGCCAAGGCTGTTTTCCCCATGGCTGGTCTCGCCGCCAGAATAATCAGGTCACTGCGCTGAAATCCACCCGTCAGAGCGTCTAAGTCCCTAAATCCAGATGGCACTCCCGTTGGTGCGCCGTTTGAGTTAATTCGTCTTTCAATCTCTTCAAGCGTGCTATTTAAAACCATCTCTGATGAGGTAATCCCACCTTGGCGGTCTTGCTCACTGAATATTGCCAAAATCTCTCGCTCAAACTCACCTAAGAACTCAGTCACGTCTCCATCTGCGGTTGCGGCACGCGAGCTAACACTTTGCCCCATAGCCACAATACGACGGAGATAGGCATGCTTTTTGACTTGAGTCGAGTAATACAGGGCATTTTGAGCGACAGGAGCGTTCTCCATTAATTCGATCAGGTAACCCCAACCGACCTCTTGGCCTTGAACATTAGCGCCCCTTTTGAGACGTTCGGCGACTGAAACGATGTCTGTTGGATCATTAGCAGAATCAAGGTCAACCATGGCCTCGAAAATTCTACGATGAGCATCCAAGAAAAAATGCTCGGGCAAAAGTCCATCGGCGCAAACGCTGCTCAAGTGGATGGGCTCTTTCAGGATTGCTCCCAAAACAGCCTTTTCCGATTCTTGAGAATGTGGAGGAGTAAATCCCCGCATGGTCTGGATTGCTCCATAAAATTAAGAGTCAAAGCCTATTACAGAGGCAAAAAATAACCCGCGATCGAGCCAGATTGCAACTGACTTCTTGAACGCGGGGTAAGATTTTAATCAGACCCAAAAACCCCGTAATTTTACGCGGGCATTGGGTCAGCTCAAAATCAAGCAAGAATCACTGCTTGGCGACAACCCAAACTTTGAACTTGGCTGTTACTTCAGGATGAAGTTTCACTTGGCCATGATAAACGCCAACTTTCTTGATCTCTTCGACCAAGGAGATGTCACGGCGTGAAACCTTGTGACCTTCTTGATTCAGCAATTCTTCAAGCTCAGCCGTGGTTACAGATCCGAAAATTCTCTCATCTTCACCAGTTTGCTTGTAAACAGTAACGGCCGTCTTTTCAATTTGTGCTGCCAAAGCCTTCGCCTCAGCCAAAAGTTGAGCTCTCTTTTTATCGAGAATACGACGGTGGTGCTTCAAAGCAGCTTCGTTCGACTCATTTGCCACGGAAGCGACGCCACGTGGCAGAAGGAAATTCCTGGCATAACCATTTCGAACGTTGACGATCTCACCGATGCGGCCAAGCGTCGAAACATCTTGATTCAAAATAACTTTCATTTTTGCTCTCCTGCTTCAACTAAGCCGATTATTCACGTTCACGAAGCTCGTTTGCGGCTTCGCGCGCAGCCATTGCAATCTTGGCTAATTGCTCTTTGCGTGTTGCGACATTAACATTCTGCCCAATATAGACAGACATATAACGCAAGACGTCCTCGTCAATACGCATCAAACGTTCCATCTCGGATAAGTTTGAAGGCGTGCCAACAAAATCGTAATTAACGTAGCTGCCGCGGAAAGCTTTCTTCATAGGGAACGCGAGTTTTTTCACGCCCCAGCTGTTTTTTTGCAGGATTTCCCCACCGTCAGCAGTCATAAGCTTCTCATACTTCGAAAGAAGCTTTGCATTTTCTGACTCAGGTAGATCGGCTCTCGCAATGATTGTCAGTTCGTACTCTCTTAACACGTTCAAATTCCTCCCTCATGGTTTTGGTAGCCAAGCATCAACATCGTGCCCAGCAAAGGAGCTAATCACCAAGGCTTAAAGCCTTGTTATGTAAAAACAGCAAAATTTATTTCTGCTGTCTGAACACCTCTTTCAGTCGCAGCATCACATCCGGCATCACTGCTTTGACGTAATCTGCTGCGTCCTCACCAGGTATTGCCTGAAGAACGTAATCCGCTACGTCCATCATGGGTCGACCATCTTCCAACTTCTCTGGTCGTCCAACACCTAGCTTGATCCTATGGAAGTTCTCTTCGCCAGATTCTTCCATAATCGACCGAATGCCATTGTGGCCGCCATGGCCGCCACCTGCTCTCGCCCGAACCTTACCCGCCGGCACGTCAATGTCGTCGTGTAAGACGATCCAGTCTTTCGACGGGATCTTAAAAAACTGCGCCACTTTCATTACCGATCTGCCACTCAGATTCATGAACGTTGCTGGCTTTAGGAAAATACAATTTCTCTCAACCAGCTGTCCCTTGGTAATTTGACCAAGAAACTTTTCAACTCCACCTGAATCCCAGCTCGAACCGGCACTTCGCACTATCTCATCAACCACCCAGAAACCTGCATTGTGCCTCGTAAACTCGTAACGCTGCCCCGGATTGCCTAGCCCAATGAGTAGCTGCAAGACAATTACGCCTTCATCAAATCCACGTGTAAAGCATGACGCTTAACGGGATCGACTTGTAGCTCCTGAATCTTCACTGGAATCGTCTTGCCATCCAAAACCATGTTGAACTGACGTCCACCAAACTTCCATGCTTTTGGTAAAAGCTTTGGGTCTAGCTCTAGATTTGTAGCCTTACCTGTTTCAAGCAAGACCGCAGGTATTTTTCCAGCTCTGCGAAGTTTGTTGGTGTAGCTTTTGCCACTTCCGGTGCGAAGCTGAGCCTCGATTGTCACTGTCGTTTGTTCAGACATACTTTAAGTCTCCAGATCTCAAAAAAAACGTACCCGTGTCTAACATTCACAAAGATACCCAGTCCAGCGCTAACCACCGAGGTACTTTGGCTGAAAAAGGGAGGTCCTTATATAATTGCCGACTTAAATTGGC
>JBIJBX010000064.1:0-11510 GCA_044344995.1 Oligoflexales bacterium
AAAGCGTTCCCTGACAGTTGGCGCATTCCAATGACACAAGGATTCATGGCAAGCTTCGTGGCCAAAGATGATTTGAAGGCTGCCGCTTTTTACGAGCTCGCAGCGTCTAGACCAAAAAGCCCAGAGTATGTTGGACGACTCGCCAAACGTTTAACTGCACGTGGCTATGCTGATGGCGAAGACCTAAGCGAGACGGTTAGACTCATGTCCGAGGTGCCGGGCGGATCTCGGATCATTGAAATTTTACAACAACGCCTTACAAACTCAGCCCCACCTGCCCCATCCGGAGTTTCACCATGAGCCAAAATAATAAAGAGCCGGTCCCGTTAAAACAAACCCCTAGCACTCCACTCTTATCCCTGCGTGGCGTGGAGAAAACATTTCGAAATGATGTATTTAAACCACCCGTGCAGTCTCTCAAAGGAATCGACCTCGACTTCCCAGAGGGCGTTTGCACGGGGCTTGTTGGGCATAATGGCGCCGGTAAAACCACAACCATCAGAATGATTCTTGGGCTTATTAAGCCTGATCGCGGAGCGATTCTATTTAAAGGCGAACCCATTGCCCGTGACCGCAGAGCCACCATCGGTTATATGGCCGAATCAGCCCGTTTTCCGGGTGGACTTACTGCGAGTGAAATCCTCAAAACCCAATTGGCGATCCACGGCGTAGCAAAATCCATGCGCCCAACCGAACTCGTGACAAGCAAACTCGAATCGGTTGGTCTTGCAAATCACGCCAAACGACGTATTCGTGATTTCAGCAAGGGCATGATGCAGCGCCTCGCCTGGGCGCACGCCACGATTCACAGTCCAGACCTGCTCATCTTGGACGAGCCATTTACGGGGTTGGATCCACTTGGGCGCATCACCATGAAAAACTGGATCCTCGCCGAGAAAAAACGCGGCGTCAGTATTTTACTTTGCACTCATGAACTACCGCAGATCATGTCCCTTTGTGATCATATCCATATACTAAGACAAGGAAAGCTCGTTTACTCATCCCTCGACAATCATGTGCCGGGCGGATCCCTTGACCAAACTTTGCCACGCTATTTCGTAGACCTCAGTGGCACGACCGTCGATGCCCTCGAACAATTGCGAACAAAACGCAATCTCCCCAAATGGCAGGTCGCCCAGCAAGAAGGCTTCCTCGTGCGTATGGGTTTTAGAGATTATCCATCGGCTGCAGCCTGGCTTGAACCTGCCATGGCCAGTGGCTACGTCATCGTGAAATTCGGCGATGACAACAGTGCGACTGAAGAACAGCTACTCGTGCATTTTAAAGAGGAGTTTTCCCTATGACGAAAGGCCTCATTGCTTGGTGGTATCTGACCAAGGAAAGTTTTAACTTCCTAAGAAGAGACCGCATATTCTTACCAATCATCGGCATTGGGTTAGCCGTAGCGTACTTCGCAAACTTGGCAAGTTCTTGGACGTTTGAGGGCTGGGATAAAATATTATTTGATGTTGGGTTTGCCGGCTTTCGCTTGACGGGGGGACTTGTTGCCATTTTGTGGGGTGTGCGCATGATCACTGATCCCCTACAAGACCGCAGCATTGAGCTAAGAATTGCTGCTCCCACCGCCAGGTTCACCTGGATCTTGGCAAGGTACTCGGGACTGGCTTTTTGCTTAATCCTTATGGGCGCCATCTTCATGGGCACCTGGCAAGGTCTCATGATGCTTAACAAATTTGGCACCATGAATAACCAGCAAAACTGGACCATGGGCATGATTGTTTGCGAGTGGCTGGTGCTTGGATCCTTGGGACTTCTTGCCGGTACTATCGCCTCATTTTCAACCGCGATTTTCGTCACACTCGCAGCTTGGATTACCGGGCTTGTGGCCCCTATTGTGGCTGGCACTTTGCTGCCAGATACAGACCCACTGCAGCGAAGGCTTATGGAAGCGATCGCCAATCTCTGGAATTTTCAGCGGTTTAATATGATCGAAAAACTAGAGGCAGGGCAAGTTACGGCTAGCCTGCCCGATCTAATCCAGCGCCTATCTTGGGGTGGATCGGTTCTTTTGGGATGTCTTATTCTTTCGTCTTGGATCTTTCAGCGTAAGGATCTGACTTGATGAAAAATTGTGATGTAATTTGACTCCAGAGTACAGGGAGCTGCGTTGACACTGCAAATTTTTAAAAAAGGCTCTATCCAGTCGGATTTAAATTGGTTCTGGGTTTTTACGCTCCTAGCAATTCTTGCCGTCGTAGGCCCTGTTAATGCACAAGCAATATCAACAGACGCTAACCCAGCGCCAAATGAATACTATTCGCTACAACTTCTTGCAAATAATCTCAAAAGGAAACCTGGGCGAGCGCCGAAGACTCGTCGGCAGCCCAAGGAACGAGGAGCCGCTGACCGGATTGCAACGGAGCGCGAGCCTTCTATGGATAAAGAAGCTCGAGCATCTGGACCCATCCCCAAAATGTCTGTCGAAGCGAATCCACTTGGTTTACTGTTTGGCGCTTACAATTTAGAGCTAAACTTGAAGTTCAGCGATCGGATGACGGCTGGAGCAGTGGGCTCGTATGCCAATTATGGTTTTATTTCGGCTTTTGGCGTGGGTGGTAACATCTATTATTACAAGGATAAGCTCTTCCAAGATTGGTTTGCCACGGGCGGTTTCGTTTATGGTCAGGGTCAGGGATCAACCCTTGGCTATTCATACAAGTTAACCACGATAAATCTTTACGGCATGGGCGGTTATAAATGGCTCTGGCCAAGCTTTATGTTATCGCTCGGGGCTGGATTACAGGTCATGCAATCCAGTTACTCCGCCACCTATTCGGGTGAATTAGATGAACTAAACTTGGAATCCGCACCGACCCCTTCCATTAACGCCTCAGGACTTGCTGTGATGTTTAACATTGGAATTCCAATCTACTAGGTCAAAAGTGAAAAAGTTTGCGCCGCATTAATGATCTTAGATTGCTCCCGGCTGAAATAGTGGACTTTCCAATGTAGGCTTTTCAGATTGAAAATAGAGGCAAAACCCTATTCTATTGCCATTTCTATTAAAAATGTTTAAAAGCAGCCTGAGGTAAGTAGCTGTGTATCACTATGAAATGAATGAAATAGCCCTTAAGCGGGAAAAAGACGCGGCCCGGGAGCTCAGAAAGTCCCGTTGGTGGCAAAACAAGATTGCCGCCTCTCCTGCCTGCTATTATTGCGCGAAGACTCTGACTAAAACTGAATGCACCATGGACCACGTGGTGCCATTGGTTCGTGGCGGCAAGTCCACCAAAGGCAATATCGTAGTCGCCTGTAAAGACTGTAATAATAGCAAAAAAGACAAATTGATCTTAGATCTAAGTGCCGTTTGATTGCGAAGCATTACCCAACTTCTGGGATGACTTGAGCCTAAATATTACAGGCCCGCATGAGCCACACCACAAGACCCAGCATTAAAAGCAGTTGAATATAGTGAAACCACCGCACCTGCCCCGATGGCCCAAGCGGCGACTTGTAGCCTTTCTGCTTTCGCATAGCCGCTTCATAACCACCATTGAGATGATTTTTGTCTTTTTTTTGGGCGCCCACGCGCTTTTTTGCCTCGTTAATATCAGTAATTTTTGATTTGTCAGTCATGACTTTCAGCGTTCCTTTGACTGTGCTACAAACTGGCTTTTACTCTCATCAAACTGTGGGAATATTCGCACTTAGTTAGGTGTTTATCGAAATGATCTCCAGCCTTCAAAATAACCAAACTGTCATTAATCGACCTCTGGTCATTGTACCGACCTACAACGAGGTCGACAATGTTGTTTCGCTTTGTGAACGAATTTTTGCGGCGGTTCCTCACATTCACGTTCTGTTTGTTGACGATAACAGTAAAGACGGCACCCGGGATCGAATTGACGAATTAATGCAAATCCATTCTGGGAAAGTCCATATTCTCAAGCGCTCAGGAAAACTAGGCCTAGGTACGGCCTATATTGCTGGATTTAAGTGGGCCCTTGCTAACAACTATGATGCTTTGATTGAAATGGATGCCGACCATTCCCATGACCCGAAAGAACTCGCCGTTTTCATCAATAAACTTGCAACCCATGATGCCGTGGTAGGAAGTCGCTACTGCGTTGGTGGCGGCACGGAAAACTGGAGTTTTTTCAGAAAGTGCATCAGTGTTTTTGGTAGTTTTTATAGTCGAGCCATTTTAGGCATGACCACGCGAGATCTGACGGGTGGATTTAATGCGTGGCGTCGTGACACCATCATTGCCATCAACCCCGATCTTGTTCGAAGTGAAGGATATTCATTTCAGATTGAACTAAAATACCGCGCCCATCTGGCCGGAAAATCGGTAATTGAATCCCCCATTCTCTTCTCGGAACGTCGCGCCGGCCAATCAAAAATGAGCTTTAAAATTGTTCTTGAGGCCATGGTCCGCGTGTGGGCCTTGCGAGCCATCAGCAAAAGTGCAACTAAAGCCGCAACGACAACGCCATGAATCCTCGCTACAAGATATTATTTGACCCAGTGAAGATTGGGCCTGTCACCACTCCCAACCGCTTTTATCAAGTGGCACACTGTAATGGCCTTGGGCATCGCTATCCGAAATCCCTGGCCACACTTCGCGGCATCAAGGCGGAAGGAGGCTGGGGTGTCGTCTGCACGGAAGAAGTCGAAATCCATCACACAAGTGATCTATCTCCCTTCCACGAAGGGCGCCTTTGGGATGATGGTGACATGAATGGTCTGCGTCTCATGACCGAAGCCGTCCACGAGCATGGATCACTAGCTGCCATTGAATTGGTTTATAGTGGCATGAACAGCACTAATCTCTACTCACGCATGCCACCTATGGGACCAAAATCCATGGGTATCACTGGAGGCTGTGGTTTTGATCCAGTGCAATCCAAAGTTATGGACAAGCAAGACATTCGAAATGTGCGCAGGTGGCATCGCCAAGCCGCAATTCGCGCCAAGAACTCTGGTTTTGATGTCATCTACTGTTACGCCGGTCATGGTTTGACACTGCCTATGCAGTTTATGCTTAGGCGTTACAACGACCGCACTGACGAATACGGTGGACCCCTTGTTAACCGTGTTCGCTTTTTTAAAGAACTCATCGAAGACACCAAGGAAGCTGTTGGTGACAAGTGTGCCGTGGCCGTGCGATTTGCGGTTGATGAACTTCTCGGTAAAGACGGTATTACCCACCAAGGCGAAGGCTACGAAATCGTCGCCATGCTCGCGGAACTTCCTGACCTCTGGGACGTCAATATCAGCGGCTGGAGCAATGATTCCGCCACGTCACGGTTCGAAAAAGAAGGTTACCAGGAACAGTACACTGCATTTGTCAAAAAGCTCACGACGAAACCGGTCGTTGGGGTGGGACGCTACACATCACCTGATTCCATGGTATCGGCCATCAACCGTGGTGTCCTTGATCTGATCGGCGCAGCAAGGCCGTCCATAGCTGATCCATTTTTGCCTAATAAAATAAAAGAAGATCGCCTTGACGATATCCGCGAGTGTATCGGCTGTAATATTTGCGCGGCGGCCGACATGAAGGTCGTTCCCATTCGGTGCACCCAAAATCCCACCATGGGCGAAGAGTGGCGTCGGGATTGGCATCCCGAAAAAATCTCCGCAAAAAAATCCAATAAAGAGATATTGATCGTTGGTGCAGGGCCCTCTGGCCTTGAATGCGCGAGGGCCATGGGCCAACGCGGCTACCCGGTTACTCTCGTTGATTCTAAACCAGAGTTTGGCGGACGAGTTTTATTGGAATCACGCCTGCCGGGCCTTAGTGAGTGGAGACGTGTGGCCGAGTGGCGCTTATCAGGGGCGCAGCGGCGGGATAACGTCCAAATGTTTCCAGCCAGTCACATGACGGCTAAAGACATTCTTGACACCGGTATTCGTGACATCATTGTTGCGACCGGGGCACGGTATCGCCGCGACGGCGTGGGACGATCGATTCACTACCCCATCAGTGGCTATGAAACTGCAAAGATTTTTACGCCTGACGACATCATGGACGGGCAAGCGCCCGAAGGTCGAGTGGTGATCTATGATGATGATCACTTCTATATGGGAGGAGTCATTGCTGAGCTTCTAGCCAATAAAGGCTGTTACGTCACGATCATCACACCGTCTCCCATGGTTTCATATTGGACACAGTTCACTTTGGAACAAGAAAAAATCCAAAGTCGCCTTATGGGACTTGGGGTGAAATTTTTACTTCAGCATAAGGTTTTGAATATTGGCAGCGACGTGTTAACCGCAAGCTGTGTGATTACGGGACGAGAGAACACCCTTAAACAAGACGCTATCGTCTTTGTCACCGACCGCACACCTAACGACCATTTATACAAAGAACTTCTCACGGCTCACACTGGAGGCATCCTGGACTCACTTCGCCTCATTGGGGACGCCGAGGCTCCTGGCACCATTGCACAGGCGGTATTCGCAGGCCACCTGGCCGCCAGGGAGTTTGATGAAATCATCAACCCTGACGTAACGCCGTTTAAGATTGAGCGAACTGGACAACTTTAGGAGTTGACGATTACCGACCTAAACTGCTCTTCAACGGACAACCAAGATTCCCTTAAAATCGGATCAAGGCCAAGGTCAACCAAGACCTCCCGCATGAGCACCTGGCGGCGATTGAAATGGACTGGCCTGATTTTGAACGGCTTGTGTGCGGCTTTGAGCGGTTTTCCGGAGTAATTGGCAGGACCGCCAAGCATGGCCGAAACGAATTTGATTTGTTGATCTGTAATGTGTTGAATATCTGAGTTGAAGAAGAAGTGGCCAATGAGGACATCAGCGAAAGCTCTTTTATAGAACTCGGCCACGGCCTTCGCAATGAAGGCGTGGCCTATCTGATCATATAAACCGGGATTCCTAGTTTCCTCTAATCTGGTCATGATCCCCTAAGGGCATGCCAGGTTTTAGTTATAGTACGAGATTCCGAATGCGAGCTCTCGTTTTTGCTGGCTGCCGATCAGGCTACCGTAGCCGCTGTTGGCGGTGTCGCGCAACTGATAGTTGTGGACCATGTAGGAGCCTGTGAAGAAAAAGCCATTGGCAGCTGGCAACTCAAGGCCAACACCGGCGTGGTAGCCTGGTCCCATGCCCTCAAGCTTGTAGTCACTGCTGGTACCGTCGAACGCAACGCCACTGACGTTTCTAAGCTCAGTGTGAATATTGGTAACTTGGCTGTAGACGCCAACACCCGCTTGAAAGAACATGATTTTGCCGAAGTTGAAGCGACCAAATGCGCTAATTGCCTTGCTGGCTGTGGTGGCATCGCGGCTGAGCTCTTGGTTGCTCGTGGACGATCTCTCACTAAATTCTTCATACTTGTTTTCAACATTGAGCATCAGACCCAAGTTGAGGGACTCAAAAGCGTAACCAACGTATGGGCTGAATGCTTGGCCAGAACTTTTTGTCCGAGTGTTTTTATCGTTCAAAGTGCTTTGTTGGCCTCGATCATCGCTGTCCATGATTCTAACGGATGAACCAAAGTTAAGGCCTTCACGGTCAGCCCGGCGCGCATAAGCTACCTGGCTGAGGGATGTCGCGGTAAGCAACACCAAAATAATACGGTTTACGGTTTTCATGATCAGTTCTCCTTTAAAAAAATCTCTGTAACCCTTGAGTTGCAAGGGGTATGCCAGCTATAAGGAATTTTGATGGCAAGCAAAAGTCTTATGATTACAGTTATTTAAGACCCTGACCCTCGCTCCCCCTTCCAGGGGCTGTCAGATCTATAGGCGATTGGCAGCTATAAGTGTCAATTATGAGAACAGTTGGGGTTATATTCGAGATAAGCCAGGTCATCAGGAAAACCCACTGTAATTCTTGGCCTAAAATTTAAAGCCCCGCTTAAAATCAATATATATTGACGAATTCTATAGAAATTAATATAAGACGGGCGCTGCGCTATTTTTAATCAGATCCTTTAGAACTGAGGTCGTTAGTGGCTAAGCTATCCAAGCTCAAAAATTTCATATGGCTCCTCTCAGCCTTATTGGGCGCCGGGGCCTCTCAATCCTGCAGATCCCCCCAATCATCACAACTTAAAATCATTGGCGGAACTCCCGTCACCATGAAAGACCCCATTTTAAATCATGTGGCCGTTCTGGTTGACGCGGATGGCTCCGTCGTGTGTACGGTCGCACCAATTGCCAAAGATATTTTCATTACGGCTGCGCACTGCGTTTTTGATAAAGATCTAGCCGGCTGGACAATTCGTACAGGACGCTCCGTTGTTGCAAGCAAAAAACCTGATTCAAAGCCGACAATTGAACAAGGCGAAATATTAAAAGTTGAGCGCGAGATCATGGCGCACAACGACTACTCACGCGGCCTGCTTGAGGTCCTCGAACCAATGGCTGCGCCCAACGATGTGGCCTTAGTCAAAACCAGTGAGCCCTCGGCCGGTACAATTCCAGTGCCTATTCTTGTTAATTCGTCGCGCTGGAGTGTCCAATCAGACCTACCGATCATCGTGGCTGGTTATGGCCGCTCTGAAGCGAGCGCGCCTGAATCATCCGGTATTTTACAAAAGGCTGAATTACGTATTAGCAAAGTCGCAAAATCGGTCATGGAATTTACAGCCGTTGATCCAGAGGGAAAGATGGGCTGTCATGGGGACTCTGGTGGGCCAGCATTCGTCACGGCAGGACGAGGGGTTTGGCTTGTGGGAATTGTTTCCAGAGGTGACCGCGCTTGTATAAAGGGTACTACCGTGTTTACGGATTTGACTGAGTTCTGGCCATTTTTGGACGAAGCACAGCGCGCTTTGAATTTTCGGTTAATGAGTCCGAATAACTGAGAATTTAAAGTTACAGCTGGACAGAATTTGATCTTAGGAGCATAGGTACCGACGTGAGCGGTGCCTATTGTTTTTTACACACTGGAGACGAACAAATGAATGATCGAGGACACGTTTTAGGACTTAAAATGATGAAAGCGATCTTGACGTTGATGCTCTTTGCTTTAAGTGCCGCAAGCTGTGGCAAAAGAGAACAACCTTCTAGCTTAAAAGAAGAGTGGAACCAACAAAACGACCCGTTAAACTTCTTACCGAACGATTTTGAACGACGCTTCTCGGCTCTGCCAATGACGGCACAACTAGAAAAGCAACCTTGGTCTGATTCTTACTGGCCGTCATATCTTGGTGGAATTGCATTGCGATGGAATACACCGTTTAACGGCTACGAGAATAGCTGGCGCTACCGTGCTTTGCCTTATCGTCGGATCATGCGGATGGATATGGTGCGTCTTGCTCAACTATCTCCGGCTGAGAAGTTTGACATTTTGAATAGTGACTACTCCTACACCCTACTACGACATGAACGTAACCGAGCCAGACCTAATGCACCGCAGTGGGAAGGCCTGTGCCACGGCTGGGCTACAGCCGCATTAAACTTGGAAGAACCCAAGGCCGTGATGATGACCAACGCAGAAGGCATTGAGATTCCATTCGGTTCGGGTGATATCAAAGCGCTTATTGATCTCTACGTTGGCAATTTCAGCGATGCTCGAACGTACTTTGTTGCCGAGCGCTGCAATATTGATCTTTCCCGTAATCCTGGCGCGGCATCTAACCCAGCCTGCCGCGATACCAATGCTGGTACATTTCACCTCGTCCTTGCCAACCAAATTGGCATTAAACGCGAGGGATTCGTTGCCGACATAACTCGCGATCTTCAGGTTTGGAATCATCCGGTCTACGGCTTCACAAGTCAAATCGTCACTGAAGTGAATGGAGCAAGCCCTGGTGCGGCACCCGGCACCGTTAAAGAAGTCACAATTGAAACTCTCATGAATTTCATTAGCGAAGCAGGCTCTCACTGGGACCACGGAATTACCAACACTCCGTCCCGCAAGTACAACTACCGCCTTGAACTTAATGCTGAAGGACAAATCATTGGTGGCGCCTGGCTCGACGACAATCGGCCAGATTTTCTGTGGAAGCAGGATGCGCCTGCGTTTAAAGATGTTGGCGCCTTGCGCTTTAGTAGCTTACAATCCCTCTACGAAAAATCAATTAATACACCGGGCGCTTTGTCGAACCCGATTGGAAATTAATCAAGCATAGAACCGAATTGTAACTTGGGACCTTTTGACACCAGCAGAGATTTATCATGAACCAAACACCTACAACAGATCATCAATCTCAAACAAACAACGACGCTCAAGCCGATCACGCGCCCGTCCATGTACATGGACCTGGTTGTAATCATGGTCACCATCACAGCGATGCCACGCCATATGTAAGGTCTTCGCCGAAAGTTGGACCAAATGAATCCTGTCCCTGTGGAAGTGGCAAAAAATTTAAAAAATGCTGTAGGCAATAATCATGGGTCGACTCACAACACATGTCCTTGATACGGCCTCTGGCGTGCCAGCCAAAGGCATGCGTCTTTCATTATTTGAAATCAATCAAGGTAAACGGACCCTGCTCAAAGAAACACTCACCAATTCAGATGGACGCTGCGATGCTCCTCTGTTGGAGGGTCCCACATTTAAAACTGGACAATATGAATTGGTTTTTGACACCGAAAATTACTTTAAAAGTCGCTCTAAGCTGACAGAGCCGCCATTTTTAAGTGATGTTCCCATAAGATTCGCTATTGCCGATAGTTCGGCACATTACCACGTGCCGCTTTTGGTCTCCCCCTGGGCGTACTCGACCTACCGAGGTAGTTAAACGTCCATGCAAGCATACGCTCTAGAATGGCTACAGCTTCTTCTACGCTGTCTTCACGTTATCACCGGCATTGCCTGGATCGGGGCGTCCTTCTATTTTGTATGGCTGGATAATCATCTTCAAAAACCAACATCCAAAGAAAGCCTGGATAAAGGGGTTGATGGTGAACTATGGGCGGTACATGGCGGGGGATTCTATAATCCACAAAAATACATGGTTGCCCCAAAGTCCCTTCCGAACGACCTTCACTGGTTTTACTGGGAGTCCTACTCCACTTGGATGTCAGGATTTGCGTTGTTTGTGGTGGTCTATCTGCTGAATGCCAAAACCATGTTGGTCGACACAAAAGTCGCAGATATTTCCGGTGGCCAGGCCGTAGCCTTTGCCCTCGTGATCCTCGTGGCAGGGTGGATCGTGTATGATCTTGTGTGCCGGTGGCTACGAGAGCATGATTTTTTGGTTGGCATGATCGTCGCAGGGATGGTGGTACTCGTCTCATGGCTGACATGCCAACTCTTCTCCGCGCGGGCCGCTTACCTTATAACTGGGGCCATGATGGCCACCGCCATGACAGCCAACGTTTTTTTCTGGATCATTCCTGGGCAGCGCAAAGTGATTGTAGATATGAAAGAGGGCCGCACGCCTGACCCGATTCACGGCCAGCGGGGAAAACAGCGAAGTGTGCACAACACATATTTCACCCTCCCAGTCCTATTCACCATGCTATCGAACCACTTCCATATGATTTATAGCGATAGGTACCAATGGATATTACTGGTCGTCATGATGCTCGCCGGTGTTCTCATACGACATTACTTCGTCCTTCGTC
>JBIJBX010000275.1:0-3222 GCA_044344995.1 Oligoflexales bacterium
TAAGCACTGCTTCAATTTGTCACTATCTGCCTCGATCACCAGATCATCGGCGTGAGATACTTTTAAGCTTGCCCCTCTCGCCTCGCCAAGGGATTGGAATAGATCTCGCACAGAGAACAGTAGTTGTTTGAGATTTGTTGGTCCCCTGCTTAATTGGACGGGCCGCGCATAATCAAGAATACTTGACACCAACCTATCTAAACGACCCACCTCACCAAAAAGATCTTCAACAATGGGTTTTCGAATCGCCTCATCACCAATGACTTTTAATCGAGTCAGCAAAAGGGACATTGCATTTAGGGGGTTGCGAATTTCATGCGCTAAGCTAGCTGCCAATGATCCGATGGCCGCAAGTCTTTCACCCTCAATTCGTAACTGCTCACTTTCACTGAGACGCTCGCGCAATTTGGCTTGCGAAGTCGCCACCTGACGCCTCATCCGTTCAAGTTCACTGCCGATAAAGGTCAATTCCTCTATATCACCACTCATTACAACTGGATCGTTATACCGTCCTTCAGCTATCTTGCGGGTAGAATCCACAAGACGCAGTAACGGCCGCGTGATCGAGCGGCTGATACCCAAAGAAATTAAGATAAACACAACAAGAAGACCCAAGGTCAAAGCATAGACACCCTGACGAAATGCTGTGACCTGCCGTAATACTTCCTCATAATTACGTTCAACCACGACATACCAGCTATAACCAGAAATCTTGAGCGCTGTACCCAATACCTGTCGACCATTTGCGCCAGCATACTGGCCCACCCAAAACTCGTCTCTGATGTGGGATGCAAGGGCCGTGGAAGCAAGATGACTATCCACCAAGCCTTTGGCGCCAGAACGGCCTGCGGTTATAAACTGTAAATCACGATCAAGCAAAAATGCATCGGTTGTTTCAGACAAACCAATTTTTCTGTCCATTAATTCGTAAATGCGTTGCAGGTCAATGATAGCGACAATAACACCAATAACTTCGTCATCGATAAATATAGGTGCAGACACTAACTGCACGCGCCCCAGACCTTCAGTAGCATAGATTGAGGGGAAGCTAAATCCTTCGAGTCCTTGTTTGAAAAATCGCCATGAACGCCCGCGGATCTTGTACCAATCGGGATCAGTGCTACCAACACAATACCCATCGAGATCATAGATCATCAGATCGAGCAACTGCGGCTGTTGCTTTAAACTATTCTTTAGGTAGGACTCAAACCATTTGCGATTTGGACCTCCGGCTGCCAACTGGGTAATGAGTGTTTCATTACCGCTGACATTATCGAGGCTCTCCTCAAGGTTGCTAAACTGGTCTTGAATCAACTGACTCAAAACAACACTCAAAACACGTAACTCGTTGGCCGACGACTTCTCGATTAAGTCCGATCCATAACGGGTTGTGATAAAGCCAAAAGACACTGCAAGCAATATGAGGGCCATGGCGAAAGAACGAAAAATGCGGCCACTCAAGCGCCGCGCGAACACAAATTTTAGCATTGCTTAGCCTGCTCTCCGGCCCGGCTGCTTATGTTGAGATCGTCAATTTTTCTATAAAGGCTACTAAGCCCAAGACCCAACACCTTTGCTGCCTGCTTTTTGTCATTCTCGACCGCAGTCAATACCCGTTCAATATGTCGTTTAGTAAACAGATCCGTTGCTGCCTGCAGGTTGAGGGCTAAATGATCTTTACTAAACTCATCAAGAACCTCAGTTCGAGTAGCGACGAAGCTCTCAGGCAAGTCTTCCAACTCCAACGTTGAAGATGCGCCACCTAGAATGATCGCTCGCTCAATTACATTTTCAAGCTCACGCACATTGCCAGGCCAACGATACTGCATCAATGCCCTTGCTGCCGAATTTCCCAACCGTCGAGGGTTTTTGGAAAATTCTTTCACATATTTGTCGATAAAGTGCTGCGCGAGCATTGGAATATCTTCTGGATTTTCTCGTAATGCGGGCATTTTTAGATTCACCACATTGATCCGGTAATAAAGATCCTGCCTAAATTCACCATGACTCACAGCTGCGGCCAAATCTCGGTTGGTCGCAGCGATGACTCGCAAATCAACTTTTATGGGCCGAACGTCACCTACGGGTGTAATTTCCCGTTCCTGAATGACGCGCAGGAGCTTTGCCTGCATGCTTTTAGGCAAGTCGCCAATCTCATCAAGGAAAATAGTCCCACCACTTGCGACTTTAAAAAGTCCCTCTTTATCCGTCACGGCGCCCGTGAAGGCACCTTTTTTATGACCGAACAATTCGCTTTCAATTAAATTTTCTGGAATTGCGGCACAGTTAACCGCGACAAATTTTTTGCCTGAATCTGCACTACAATTATGGATGAGTCTTGCTGCTACCTCTTTACCCGTGCCGCTCTCGCCGGTAATAAGCACCGTGCCTCTGGTCTCAGACACTTGGCCGATCATCGTGCGCACTCTACCCATGCCATCAGATTGACCGAGCAAAGTGCTCGTGGATGTTGCGTTGATGCGGGCCCGCAAATCCGTAACCTCTGCTAGCAGATCTTTGTGGTCATTCAAAAGACGAATTTTACGCAGCAAAAGTTCCACATTAAGCGGTTTTAAAAAATAATCTGCGACTCCAATGCGCATCGCGTCAATGACGCTAGAAACCTCTGCATAAGCAGTCATGACAAAAACCAGCGTCTCAGGCATGAGTTGCTTGGCCTTGGACGCCACGTCAAGGCCACTACCATCAGGCATTTTAAAATCAGTTAGGATGAGATCAAACGTCGCGCTCTGCAACTCATTTACAGCTTCCTGCACGCCACCAGACGCGACGGTCTCATGCCCGAGATCTGACAGTATCGCGGACAAGGTCTCTCTTTGTAAACGCTCGTCATCAACGATCAGAATCTTCATGGCCTACACCACTGTCCTTAAACTCTTTCCCTTTAATGGGATGAGCTAAAACTTTGTCAATCCGATTGCCATCCATATCGACAACCTCAAAAGTCCAGTTTTTAAAACTAACTTTTTGTCCTTCATTTGGGATGTCTTTAGCCAAGTGCATGATGAGACCGCTTAATGTCTGGCCAACGTCCTCAAGGTCCGCTATCTCAAGCTCAAGACGCTCACTTAATTCGAAAAGTGAAGCCATGCCGTCGACCAAATAAGACCCATCATCGCGCAATATAAATTTCGGGGTGTGTTCAACGCTGTCTTGTGGAACTTCACCCATCACAGCACTCACAATGTCAGTGGCCGTTAC
>JBIJBX010000276.1:0-3220 GCA_044344995.1 Oligoflexales bacterium
CTCCATGATCCTAAAGTTCGTCATGGCAGTGACGTGCTAGGTAGAATTCTGGCCTATCACCGCTTATTTAAGTTTACGTTTGCGGAGGCATCAGAAAGCCTAAATAGCGGTCTAGCTTTGCGAACGGATGTTCTGAGTCAGGTGGAGAAATACATTCCCCCCGTCGGGCGCCGCGCAACGTCGGGTGCAAAGCTTCCCGATAGTCAAATTGAAAGCAGCAATCAGGGACGGAAGGGACCACAAAAAACGGCACAGATTGCTGACCTAAAATCATTCAAAAGTCGTTTAGGTGAGCGGGATGTGCAGAAATTGTGGGCCGTTGATTATCAGTCACTATTTGGTGCTTCCGATCAAAAAGTGCCCGATAGACAGCCAAAAGTGAATGCGTCGGATGCTGCGCGCCGCGAAGGTGGTACGCGTCATGTGTGGCCACTACCGATTATATCATCTGAAGTTAAATCAATGCGTGGGAAAACCTTACGCTGCGAATTGTCAACCACTGATATCCAGGATATGCGGGACGTCTTCCTAAG
Source organism: Oligoflexales bacterium (assembly GCA_044344995.1). Classification (GTDB taxonomy): domain Bacteria; phylum Bdellovibrionota_B; class Oligoflexia; order Oligoflexales; family RGVZ01; genus CAMDKS01. The sequence goes on from JBIJBX010000276.1 coordinate 534, forward strand.
TGGAGATGAGACGGAGTATTTCCTTGGGTTTGAGATCATCGACGTGATATTTAAGTCGCCTGCGGGCGAACTGAAGACGTTTAGATTTCCATTATATTACATCCCCGTCGCGATTGCTGAATCTGGCCGGCAGATTCTGCTTGAAGGTGACGGTGATTCCCGGGTTTATATCAACCACCTGGCTCTTGCCACATTGGTTGAAGTTTTCACATCGGAATCAAATCCGGAGAGTGCTGTCGATCACTTTTTTAAAACACTCCTTGCCCAGCATATTGAATTTAACGGGAAGCTGGGTCGTATATACTTATCGAGGCAGCTGCCCGTAGCTGACGATATTTTTGCCAGGGCCAGGGAGATCGTTTTAGGCGCGCCTGGTGAAAATGGAAAAGGTGGGCTTTTTTCTGCGCTAAATATCATTGGCGCTGAGTGCGATACAGAGAGTGTCGCCGTCTACCGCGCTTCCAAGAAGGTTGGGGCCTTGCAGAAGTCCCTTGAGTTGGATCTTGAGATGATGCAGGAGCTATCAGATCGTAGCCCCGAGAAATTCGCAAAAACATTGCCAGGACGTTTTTTGAGCACAACCTATAAAGACGTAACAAAGAGTGCGCGAGCTTTTTGCGAACGTCCATTCACCCCTGTCTTTAGGCCACCGAGCACCAGACGTTTACTAGAAAAACTAAATGCCCACGACGTAGTTTTGCTGGAAGGCCCTCCGGGGACCGGCAAGACCTTTACGATCATGAATCTTTTGATTCATGCCGTTTGCTCGGGTCAAAGAATCCTGATTGTAAGTGATCAAGCGGCCGCGCTTCACGCTCTGAACGAGAAAATTGTGGAGTATCTGCAAGGTGGCGACAAGTCAGGCGGCGTGGATCCTGTTACGCTTTGGCAGCGTGCTGCACAAATGATTGATAAGTTAAACGGAGGTCACTCTGACCTTAGTGTTTGGTGTCGGACTATTGAAGAAAGCTTGGGGCTTTCCAGTGCGCGCGAAATTCACGGAAAACCAGCGACGATCCAGGCCGACGTAAAAGAAATTGAAAAAATTGATCAAGAAGTTGAAAGAATTAAAAAAATTATTGGAAAGGTCATGGATGCTAGATTGGGTCCGAAAACGGACATCAGGCACCGCGTCAGCCCGAAGCGGGGGCATGCAACGACTCTGACCGATATAGAAGCGTTCGTAGACTTTTTGCGATTCATGGGGGGGCGGGCTGAAAACTCAAAGGCCTCTCGGCAGGCGCGGGCAATGGTCCGCGAATTTGTGTTAGGTCGGGAGTATCTTTGCCAATCCAAAGACCAAGAGTTGTATGACATATTTAAGGTGCCCGAATCCGTAAGCGCAGATCATATAAAGTATCTTGAGCAAGCTGAAGGCACTGTTTTAGCAATGCTGAAAATGAGACCCAAGTCGATTGAAGATCTTTCAAAGGTGATCGGATCACCAGGTGATAGTCGCGTCAATCGCCACTTGTTTGACATTTGGTCAAAGCTTTTCCCTGCGGGCGACTCTGGCCTTAAACAGGCTATTCGGATGGTTACAAGTATCATTCAGCATCCTGGTAAACCCCACTTGAAAGCATTGCTCGCAATCATTAAGACTCATCTCAAAGTTCTAAAAAATCAGAACAGTTTTTCGTCCGGAGTTTGGCGTCAGCTGCAAGTGATTCATGAAGCCCTTGGACCCACCTATAATGGTCCAGTGCCTCTTAGTCTTGAGGTTTGCCGTTTTGCGACGACGTCGAGTTTTACATTTGGTCATCCCGTCGACCGTATGCCAAGTGTTCAAGAGTTGCTAGAGAAGCTAAAAGAGCTGGATGCGCGCCGTGGCGAACTTGTTCGCAAATTATTTGTCGGCAAGCTTGGTCAGATTGTGGCTGATGCGCAGACGTCAATCGAAGGTCAGAGCAATTCACTGACGGCAATTAGCGGTATGCTGCATGGACTAAAGGGGCACACATCGTTGGAGTCGGCAAGTGGTGTATGGCATGAAATGCAGGAGAAGTTGTTTCAGACCTTCCCCATCTGGCTCGTAAGAAAGCAGGCGGTTTCGTTCTTGTTCCCTTGCAAAGCCAAAATGTTTGACTTGGTCATCGTTGATGAGGCAACTCAGTGCCGTGTTGATGATGCCCTGCCTTTGATGCTCAGAGCGCGCAAATTCATGGTGGTGGGAGATGACAAGCAAACGGTGCTGACAAAAGACAGTGTGATTGACGATTACCTGTTTGCCGAGTTCAATCTAGATGAGCATTTACGTTCCACTCAGGCTCGTTCCATCAAGGGTGGTGGTAGCCATATTTTCGGATTGGTGAAAGGAATAAAAGAGGCAAGCGTGATGCTGGATGAGCATTACCGTTGTCCGCCCGATATCATCGAGTATTCAAATCGTTACGTTTACAATAGTGAGCTAAAAGTCATGCAATGGCGTCGATTGGGGGAAAAACCCGCGTTACAAATCGACTGGAGTGAGCGCGACAAGAAAGAGAGCATTAGGCAAGAAAGTGGTCAATACAAGGGAATCGAAACGGAAATGATTGACCGCTACTTGCTCTGGGTAGCTGACAAAGTGAAGGAAATTGAAAAAGAAACCGGACGTCGCGTCAACATGGAAACAGATGTTGCGTTGGTTTACTTTCTCTTGAAAAATGAGCCTTATATAAGGTCAAGAAAATCAGCATTTTTGGAAA
>JBIJBX010000303.1:0-2712 GCA_044344995.1 Oligoflexales bacterium
GACATGTTTTCAGCGCGAACTGGAACTTTATCCAGATCAATAAAAATACCATTACCAGCGCGTCCGGCCATTTCAAAGGACGAGGAGGTAAGACCGGCAGCTCCCATATCTTGAATGCCTACCACCAGATTTTTTGCGAGCACCTCGAGCGTGGCCTCCATTAACAATTTCTCGGCAAACGGATCTCCAACTTGAATGGTTGTTTTAGATGTATCGGAATTCTCAATAAAGGCGTCAGATGCCATTGTAGCCCCGTGAACTCCGTCCCTACCCGTGGCGCTGCCAACGTAAACCACATAATTTCCCTGGCCAGTAGCGAATCCTTTAAAGATCTTGTCTTTATCAATAAGCCCGACCGACATGGCATTGACCAAGCAATTGCCATTATAGATTTCGTCGAAAGCTACTGAACCCCCAACGGTCGGCACGCCCACACAGTTTCCGTAATCACCAATTCCTTTGATAACTCGCGACGCGATATATCCGGTACGATGATGCTCACGGCTGCCAAACCGAAGACAATTCAAATTGGCTATAGGTCTTGCGCCCATACAAAAGACGTCTCGTAAAATACCTCCAACACCTGTAGCGGCTCCTTGATAGGGCTCGATATAACTCGGATGATTATGGCTTTCCATTTTGAAGGCCACACAAAGTCCATTTTCAATCTCTACGACCCCAGCATTTTCACCTGGTCCCACGACAACTTGCGGACCTGTTGTAGGGAACCGGCGTAGATGAACCCTGGAACTTTTATAGCTACAATGTTCAGACCACATGGCCGAGAAAACGCCGAGCTCTGATAGGGACGGTGGCCGGCCTAGGATGCTCAATATCTTGTCGAACTCATCTTTTGATAATTTGTGTCGGCTCAGTAGTGGGCTTAGTTGGGCGGTGTCGTTAATATTTATCCATTGCGGCTTTGCCAGATGTTCGATGGTCGAGGGGTGAGCAAAGTTATACATGGGGTTATTCCTCGCTATATTTTCGCCAAAAAATCTCTCAGCACCTGAAGGCCATCATGACTACCGCCCATCAAGTCGTCGGCAGCTCGTTCCGGGTGGGGCATCATGCCGAGGATCCTTTTATTTTTAGAGTAGATGCCCGCTATGTTGGCGGCTGAGCCGTTTGGATTGGCAGCAAAGTCGAGAAGGCCCTCGTCTGAGCAGTACTGATAAGCGATCATGTCTTGATCCTCCAGGGCTCGAAGGTCGATTTCCGAAATCCAGTAGCGACCTTCACCATGAGCAATCGGTAGGGCCAACACCTTGCCACCTGGGTGTTTGATTTTCGTCATTTTGCAAATAAATTGGAGATCGCGATTTTGTAGAAGCGCTCCAGGTAAAAGCTGACTCTCCGTTAGGATTTGAAAGCCGTTACAAATACCGAGGATGGCTCCGCCCTTTTGCGCAAATGACCTGATAGGTTCAACAACTGGTGACCTGGCGGCAAGCGCGCCTGATCTTAGATAATCACCAAAACTAAAGCCGCCGGGAATAATCAACGCATCCAACTTAGGTAGCGTTCTCTCTGTATGCCATATTTTTGGGGCCGTGATGCCAAAATGACGATTCAGCACATCCACACAATCATCGTCACAGTTAGAACCAGGAAATTGCACGACACCCACTCGCAGCGAACTCAATGTGGGGTTGCCAGGACTCATCGGCCTAGCCTTTTTATCTGATATGTTTGTGAAACTGGATTTGCCAAGTACTTATCGGCGATTTTTTGGATCTTCTGCTCTGAATCAGCGTCAGCGCCCGACAGGGTGACAATGTATCTTTTTGCGATGCTGACAGTTTCGACGCCGGAAATCCCGTGAGCCAGGAGAGTATCTTTGATGGCGCGGGCTTCCGGGTCAAGCACCTCACCTTTAAGTTGCACCAGGACTTCAAAATCCACCACCAGCCCCCCTTAAAAAAATGGGTTCGGAAACGTGCTACTCACTTATCGTCAATAGGGGTGTGTTTTGTCAATCCGTTTGCCCGCGTTTTTGGGAGTAAACACGGAGATTAATCATAAATTTATATTAGGCATGGCCAGGCAGAACCCATTCAGTCTCCGCCGTGACCCTCGTTGGCTTCTTCTTCCAATAACGACGCACGGAGGTACTCGCGATTCATTCTAGCGATGTGCTCGACAGAAATTTCCTTGGGGCAGGCGGCCTCGCATTCATACTGGTTGGTACAATTTCCAAAGCCTTCTTTTTTCATTTGGTCGACCATGGCTATGACGCGTTTTTCCCGCTCAGGTTGGCCTTGTGGTAGCAGACTGAGCTGACTCACCTTGGCTGAGACAAAGAGCATGGGAGATGCGTTTTTACAAGCGGCCACACAAGCGCCGCAGCCAATACAAACAGCTGCGTCAAATGCTTTGTCAGCATTCTGCTTTGGTATTGGTAAACAGTTAGCATCCTGAGGAGCGCCTGTATTTACACTGACAAAGCCGCCTGCTCTCTGAATACGGTCGAACGCCGAGCGATCAACCACAAGATCTTTAAGCACTGGAAACGCGCGAGCACGCCATGGCTCAATATAGATATGCTGGCCGTTTTTAAAACTTCGCATATGCAGCTGGCAGGAGGTTGTTCCGTACTCTGGTCCGTGTGGCTCACCGTTAATTACGAGCGAGCAGCTCCCACAGATTCCCTCGCGGCAGTCATGATCAAATGCGATCGGCTCCTTGCCATCCGCCTGCAGACGCTCGTTA
>JBIJBX010000076.1:0-10012 GCA_044344995.1 Oligoflexales bacterium
TATCTACCCCCCGTCGATGTGTATTACCGGACTTTTGACGACTTTACTTAGACCTCAGGGGCACGACCTCCAAAAAAGTCATTGCCCTTATTGTCTATGACCACGAAGGCAGGAAAGTTCCTGACCTCGATCTTCCAAATCGCTTCCATTCCTAGTTCTTTAAATTCTAGCTGTTCTACCTTGGTGATGCAATCACGCCCTAGACGGGCTGCGGGCCCACCTATACTCCCCAAATAAAAGCCACCGTGGCGTTTGCAGGATTCAGCAACCTCTCGGCCTCTATTACCTTTGCCTAGCATGACTAAAGACCCGCCAGCCGCCTGAAACTTGGCCACGTAGGGATCCATTCTCTGAGAAGTCGTCGGGCCAAAGCTTCCAGAGGCGTAGCCGGCTGGGGTCTTTGCTGGGCCTGCATAATAGACTGGGTGATCTTTAAAGTACTGCGGCAGGCCTTTCCCAGACTCAAGCATCTCCAAAACCTTGGCATGCGCTATATCCCTAGCAACAATCATAGGTCCATTAAGCATAATTCGCGTCGCCACGGGCAATTTATTTAAAACCGCTAGGAGCTCTCCCATGGGGCGGTTCAAGTCTACGACCACGGCATTATTTTTCTCATCCACGGCCTCAGGCAAAAACCTGGCGGGGTCCTTTTCTAGCTGTTCAAGGAAAATACCGTCTTTTGAAATTTTGGCCTTGATCTGGCGATCGGCTGAACATGAGACGCCAACTCCGATTGTGCAAGATGCGCCGTGCCGAGGAAGCCGAATCACCCGTACATCATGCACAAAATATTTGCCGCCAAACTGGGCGCCGATTTTTGTCTCGCGCGCCCACGTCTCCACTTGTTTTTCCATCTCCAGATCTCTGAAAGCTCGACCCTCAGCATTACCAGAATTCGGAAGATTGTCGTAGTAACCGCATGAAGCAAGTTTAACGGTCTTGAGATTCATCTCCGCGGAAGTGCCACCAACGACGATTGCCAGGTGATAGGGTGGACAAGCCGCAGTCCCAATGCCGCTGATGGCTTCTTTAATAAAAGTCTCCATGGCGCGCGGATTTAAGACTGACTTACTTTTCTGATAGATGTAGCTCTTATTGGCACTACCACCACCTTTGGCAATAAACAAAAACTCATACTTGCTGCCAGGCTCCGCATAAAGATCAATTTGAGCCGGTAGATTGGTACCTGTATTCTTTTCTTCAAACATACTCAGAGGCGCAAGTTGCGAATAACGCAAATTGCGACGTCGGTATGCATCATAAATGCCCTGGCTCAATGAGAGTGCGTCGTTGACACCCGTATAGACGTCCTCGCCTTTTTTCCCCATGACAATCGCTGTGCCTGTATCCTGACAGGATGGAAACACGCGCTCAGCAGCAATGACTGCATTTTTTAACAGTTCCACAGCGACAAATCGGTCGTTCGCGGAGGCTTCGGGGTCTTTCAAAATCCTTGAGAGTTTTTCCAGGTGAGAGGTTCTAAGCAGATGGGAAACATCGTCAAAGGCCTCATCCGTGAGCTTCACTAAAGCCTCAGGGGAAACCGTTAAAATCTCACGACCACCCAAATGCTCAGTCTTGATTCCATCTTTGCCGAGGAATCGATACTCAGTATCGTCTTTGCCTTTTTCAAAAATTGGTTGGAAATGAAACGTCATCAACACTCCTCCTGATCAAGACCCTAAGCAAGAAATATTCTCTTTAAAAAGACTTGAAAACAACCAAGCCAACAATCACCAGCATCAAAACCGTGGGAACTTCATTGGCAATTCGCAATGCTTTGCTGCTCGGCAATGTTTCAGGGTTCTTGGCAGCCGAGCGTGAAAGTTTGCCAGCCACGTGGGTCGCGGCTATCAACAGAACTACCGCCATTAACTTCACGTGTAACCAGCCGCCGGCCAACAGTTGCTGATTTAAGCCAATCATGACAAGACCGGCCACCACCGCAATCCACATGGCGGGACGTGTTATATAGGTGTAAAGACGATATTCCATGAGCGAGAGCAAGTCATGAATCTCGCGCGAAGTAATGCCGCGTTCACGATGATAAATGAGCAGGCGATACAAATACAAAATCCCAGCCATCCAGCTGATGACTGCCACAATATGTAACCATTTCATCCATAAATATGTCATTAGTTAGCCACAAAGTTAACAATCTTACCTGGCACATAGATTTCCTTACGCACGTTTTTACCTTCGATATTTCTTTGTACAGAATCCAAAGCACGCGCTAATGCCAAGACTTCAGCCTGTGTCGCGGTCTTGCTAACTTCCAGGGTGCCACGCAGTTTTCCGTTCACTTGCACCGATACAACCCAAGAGTCCTCGGTAATCAGGGACTGCTCAAAGGTGGGCCAAGATTCATAGGCGAGGGTTTTAGTCCGCCCTAGCCGACTCCATAGCTCCTCGCCAATATGCGGGGCGAAAGGACTCAATAAGAGCGTAAACGTTTCAGCCGTCTTACGGTCCATGTGGGTTTCTTTATAAGCTAAGTTAACAAACTCCATCATGGCCGAAATGGCCGTGTTGTAGCTCATGGACTCGATATCATCAGTCACCTTTTTGATGGTTTTATGCAAGGCACGACGTAGGTCTTCAGAGACTGCCTCGGCTGACAGTTTTACCTTACCAGCATCGTCGATGAATAATCGCCAAACCCTCGCTAAGAAACGGTGACATCCAACAATGCCAGCCGTCTGCCAAGGTTTAGTTTGAGTTAATGGCCCCATGAACATTTCGTATAGCCGCAGGCTATCTGCGCCATACTCTTTAACGACCGCATCAGGATTTACCACGTTGCCGCGCGACTTTGACATCTTCTCGCCGTTTTCGCCGAGAATCATGCCTTGGTTCACCAATTTCATAAAGGGCTCTTTGGTCGTCACAACACCACAGTCGTAAAGAACCTTGTGCCAGAATCTGGCATACAGTAAGTGAAGCACAGCATGCTCAGCACCACCAACATACAGATCAACCGGCATCCAGTAATCTTGTTTGGACTTGCTAAACGGCTCAGTCGGGTTTCGAGGATCAACAAATCTTAAATAGTACCAGCACGAACCAGCCCACTGCGGCATGGTATTTGTTTCACGCGTATAAGTCTTACCGTTCTTGGTAACAGTCAGCCAATCTCTCGCTTTGCTCAGCGGCGACTCAGGTGTGCCACTTGGCTTGAAGTCATCGAGCTCTGGCAGCTTGATGGGCAAATCACTTACCTCGACCGCACGCACTTGACCATCAGCATCATGCAAGACAGGAAAAGGCTCACCCCAGTACCGCTGCCGGCTAAACAACCAATCGCGCAGCTTATAGGTCACCTTCCTACGGCCAATCTTTTTTTCCTCAAGCCATTGGCACATGGCCTGGATCGCCGCAGCCTTATGTTTCCCATTAAGAAAGCCGGAGTTGACAAGCTCGCCGTCGCCAACGTGCGCTTTAATAGAGATGTCCGCCTCTTCACCACCTGTCAGCACTCGTTTGATTGGAATACCAAATTTAGTGGCGAACTCATGATCACGCTCATCATGCCCAGGAACAGCCATGATGGCTCCTAGACCGTAAGACATTAACACGTAGTCGGCGACCCAAATTTGGACCTTCTCGCCAGTTGCTGGATTTACCGCATAGGCACCAGTGAATACGCCGGTTTTCTCTTTGGTTTGCGCGGAACGATCAAGATCACTTCGATTTTTGGCAACGGCCACATAATCTTGAACCGCACCGCGATGGCTAGCCGCCGTTATTTTTTCGACCAACGGATGTTCTGGAGCCAAGACGCAAAACGTGGCGCCAAACAGGGTGTCAGGACGCGTCGTAAACACGTCGAAGAATGCTCCTGCATGTCCTGCAACTTCAAACTTTATTTCGGCACCCTCGGATTTTCCGATCCAATTGCGCTGCATCTCCTTGATGGAGTCAGGCCAGTCCACAAGCTCGAGATCGGCGATCAGTCGTTCCGCATACTCGGTGATTTTCAATACCCACTGCCTTAACGGGCGTCGCTCGACAGGATGACCACCACGCTCCGACTTACCATCAATCACCTCTTCGTTCGCCAACACTGTGCCCAGCGCTGGACACCAGTTCACAGGCTCAAAACTCTGATAGGCAAGCCCACGTTCAAAAAGTTTCAGAAAAATCCACTGCGTCCATTTATAATAATCGGGATCCGTCGTATCGACTTCCCCGTCCCAGTCATAGCTGAAGCCTAACATCTGTAATTGTTCACGAAACCGATTGATATTTTTTGCGGTTGTCACCGCGGGATGAGTTCCCGTCTGGATCGCATATTGCTCGGCAGGCAATCCAAAGGCATCCCAGCCCATGGGATGCAGCACGTTAAAACCACGCATGCGTTTAAATCGCGAGGTGATGTCAGTAGCCGTGTAGCCCTCTGGGTGCCCAACATGCAGACCATCCCCCGACGGATAAGGGAACATATCTAAAGCATAATACTTTGGTTTTGCTGGGTCCGGCTGGGGTGTTTTAAAGGTCTTATGGGATACCCAAAACTGCTGCCATTTCTTTTCGATTTGGGCGGGAACATAGTCATGCTTTGGGAGGTTGGCTTCCGTCATAATTTTCAAACCTTTCACACTTTTTTACATCAACACTGCAATCAAGCCTGGGCGATACGAATGGGAGTTGCGCGAAGAAACCGAAACTTATCACCCCAACTAATCCGCGTGACGCCATGATTGCCATCAGCAGCAACGATTGCGCTTTCACAGCGATTCTCAACCACGAGAGTTTTATCATCTGGGTCAAAAAAACCATTGACCAAACTAAAATTTCGACCTGATGCTCGCACGAGCTCGCGAACAATATATTGAAACTTTTTGTCGCCCTTGGGCATGATCACTCCGCCAGCCGCAAAAATACCTGCGGAACTACCGACAGCAGTGCTGACCCAAAGCCCTGAGCTTTTGTGCACCTCCGAACGATCACCCAACGACAGGCGATATTTCGTCGTCGCAGCTGGATTGGCGTTCGAATATAAGAAATCATTGAGAGCTGGCGGCGTCTTGTATGAAGGGGCACCATCGGTAGGAAAAACTTCCACCTGAAGACGGCTGGACTCAAGTATGTTCAGTTTTCCACTCAGCAGATCACCCAAAATTGCGTCTAGCCTGTCAACACCACCAGCACACAAGTAACCAACACTGGTGCCGGAAGATCTAATACCGATTAGTATGATTCTGGTGGTCTGCACCCTGTGACTTGCTGCCAGGAGCGTGCCATCTCCCCCAAGGGTGATCACATACTCGGTGTCAGCATCAGGCATCCAGCTGGCCTGATCAACGTTGACCTCGCGAAACTGCAGACGCAAGCTTTCTAATGCGGCCCTTGTCTTCACCAAGGCCGCTTGATGCTCGTCGTGGGCAAGTTTAATACGGTTGAAGTCTTCCGCAGGCAGCGTGCCCTTTTGAAACTGGCTCTGAAACCAAGATCCGTGCCAGTCCCAACCCGAGGTTTTACTAACGAGCAAAACTTTCGCCATCAGTCGAGCCTAGCCCCCAGCGCCTTGATCAGCACCTTCACCTCTTGACTGACCCAAGCTCAAGTACTCAGGATTTTCCCAAATCTTGCCCTTTTGTTCCAATTCCTTGCGCAAAGACTTCTCGTATGCACTCATGAGCGCATATCCGGCGCTTGAGGCCGCCGTTTCAGACAACTCTTTTTTCTTCTTATCATCCAATTTTGATTCATCGACTTCTTGGCGAGATTTTAGTTTCAAAATCACTTTGCTACCACGAACATCGAAAACACGGTCAACGACAGAACCCGCCTTTGATAAGCGTGCCAGGGCATCAACCATGGACTGGTCGCCTTCAACTTTTGGCAACGACATGGCGCCCGCGGCAACTTGACCGGTTGATTCCCACTTCGCGCCTAAACTTTTCACTGACTCATCAACTGATTTACCAGCTTTTAAGTCCGCCAAAATCGCATCAGCCTTTTGCTGTAATATGGTGGGTGCTCGTTCTTGTTCGATCAATTTACGAGCGATCTCATCTGTTGCCTGTTCTAAAGTTGTTTGCTTCGCCGTCTTTTTCTCTTCAACTTTAATGACATGAAAACCAAAGGGTGACTCAACAATCTGACTAATCTGACCGGCATTAAGCGCGAATGCGGCATCACTGAACTCTTTTACCATGGCTTCGCGATCAAAAAATCCGAGGTCACCGCCACGCGACTTACCTGACTCTTCATCAGTCATCTTGGAAGCGATTTTCGCGAAATCAGCACCTGGAGCTTTTACTTGCCCAAGGACATCTTCCGCTCTCGACTTCGCCTCTGCCTTAGTTCTAAGAGCGCCCGCACCTGAAGCATTGCGCGAACCTTTGTAGCTCACAAGGATGTGGCGTGCTTTGACGCGTTCTTTGGTGTTGTAATCAGATGCATGACCTTCATAGTAGGCTTTGACTTTCGCCTTACCAGCATCATCCAAGAACTTTTTAAGGTCCTCGGGTGAAACCGTCACTTTAGCCATGGAAGGCTCCAGCTTCAGAAAGTCGGCTTCCATTTTGCCCTCTGAAATCCGGTAATCCAATGCCGAGGCTTTTTCTGAAACATACACCAAGCCTGAGACGAACTGTCTAAACTGTTGAACCGTCAAACTACGCCGAATCTCTTCGGTAAAAGTCGCTTCTGTATAACCTTGGCGGCGAAGATAGTTTTCAAAAGACTCCGTGCTGAATTTGCCCTGCTCATCTTGGAACGCCTTAGCCTCACGCAGCATACGAACCACATCGTCTTCTTGCGCTTGCACGCCAGCGCGCACTGCCGCTTGATACATGACCCGCTCATCAACCAATTGACGCATCACATATTTGGGAATTTCTCCCCGAAGCGATTCAAAACCCTCTTGGTATTGCGCCTGCAATCTTTCCGACATATTCCGATAAGCCCTCTGAAATTCAGCGGCTGTGATTTTTTCACCAGCGACTTTAGCGGCACTTCCAGACGGTAGACTCATCATGTCGCTTTCAGGGGTACAAATCCCAAAAAATGTCATCGCGATGACCGATAATCCCAGGAGAAGGTAGGCACCCGAATTGCGAAACAACTTTTGCCCGTCCACATCCGCAAGAACTTTGTCTTTCCAACGTAGCATCCTAACAAGTCTCCCTGACTGAAAATTCCTGACGCCGTAGAATCAATTCACGGGCTTTCATTAGCCTCGGCTTTGGCATCAGTACGTAAACCACGCGCGTCAAAATAAGAACATGATCAACACAATTTGATAGCCGTTGCGGAACCGATGCAGGGAAAAACCCCATCCCAACAAGAATTCCGCACTACCAATCTCCAAAATGCCTGATTTTGCTGATCTTTGTCTAACATATTATGAGACGTTTCGCCGAATGATCATTTTCTAATCAAAAAAAACGTTGAAATCCCGCAAATCCCCTCGGGAAAAGATGTTGCGCACCAAGCCCGCTTGAGGTTTAATTTTGCGAAGAATAATAATGAAAAGCACGTCAGGCGTGTGAAGTTGTGAAGCACTTCTTGTTTTGAGCTTTTTGTTAGATTGGACCTAATATTCCGACACCTTACGGAGGCATTACTTATGATTTTTGATTGGCTAGCGGGACTTTTCTCAAATGACCTTGCTATCGACCTTGGAACAGCCAACACGCTCGTCTACGTCAAAGGAATCGGCATTGTAACAAACGAACCGTCTGTGGTCGCCGTTCAACGTGACGCGCGTGGCGGCAAGAAGATCCTTGCTGTGGGTAAAGAAGCGAAGGAAATGCTGGGACGAACACCGGGTTCCATCGTTGCCATACGCCCGATGAAAGACGGCGTTATCGCCGATTTCGAAGTCACCGAAGCCATGCTTCGTTACTTCATTGAGCGCGCACATAATCGCCGCACCATGGTAAAGCCAAGAATCATCATTTGTGTACCTTATGGCATCACAGAAGTGGAGAAAAGAGCCGTTCGTGAGTCTGCTGAATCAGCCGGCGCCCGCGAGGTTTACTTGATCGAAGAACCCATGGCAGCCGCCATTGGAGCTGGCCTTCCCATCACTGAACCAAGTGGCAGCATGATCGTCGACATCGGCGGTGGAACAACCGAGGTCGCGGTGATCTCTCTTGCGGGTATCGTCTACTCGAAATCTGTACGCGTCGGTGGTGACAAGATGGATGAAGCCATTGTCAACTACCTCAAGCGCAAGTATCAGCTGCTGATTGGCGAGAGAACTGCCGAACAGATCAAAATCACGATTGGAACCGCCTATCCAGATGAAAACCTGAAAACCATGGCCGTCAAAGGGCGCGACCTCGTGGCAGGTATTCCAAAAACAATCGAAGTCAACAGTGAAGAAGTTCGGGAAGCTATCATGGAACCAGTCAACACGATCGTTGAAGCTGTCCGTGTCGCTTTGGAAAAAACTCCTCCGGAACTCGCGGCAGATATTGTCGATAAAGGCATCATGCTCGCGGGCGGTGGCGCTTTGATTCAAAATCTCGACGTTCTTCTGCGCGAAGAGACCGGACTACCTATCATGATTGCGGATGATCCGCTGTGCGCCGTAGTTTTGGGTTCGGGTAAAGCTCTCGATCAGATCGACATTCTGAGCCAAGTCACAGTTCAAGGCTAAGAATTCGCTCCGCGAACCCAAGGATTATCGTGGCTATCAGGTTATGGGGATCTGTGGGTATCATCAGCAAGAGAGACGGGTCGAGGTCTTGAGAGACAAGCTTCGACCCTTCTTTAATGTTTGGGCTAGCGGCCATCTTTCTTAGCTTACGGTGCCGGCCAGTGGGAGGTCTCAGGACATGGGTCAAAAACGCATACGCTTCTGGTTGCTGCTGGCTGGAGTTTTCATTGTTCCGCTCATGTTTTTCTCCACCCAGTTAACCCCATGGGGAGCTGGCGGTGGCTCCAGGGCCGCCACTTTGGTGCAGGATTTATCTTATCCGTTCGCATGGGTTTGGCATGAATTATCCACAGGCCTTGATCGGACCTGGGAACGTTACGTGAATCTTTCGGGAAAATCCCGGGAAAATGAACGTCTAAAATCCGAACTGCTAACTCTTCAGGCGAAAACTCTGGATTACGATGAACGACTGAATGAGGTCAATCGACTTAGACAATTATCGGGCTTCGCGCAAACCTTACAGGATAAATTTGTTGCGGCTGAAGTTTTCACGGGCCAACAGTCCCTGCCCTTTCACAGCATACGCATTTCAAAAGGCAGTGTTGACGGCGTTAAAACTGGAATGCCCGTGATCGCGGCGCGAGGAATCGTCGGTAAAGTTATTCGCGCGGGCTTGAAATTCTCGGATGTCCAGCTGCTTGTTGACTATGACTCAAATATTGACGTTCTCATCCAACGAAACAGGATCCGTGGTGTTCTTGGTGGCTTCGCTAATGAGAATTGCCGGTTACAACTCCAACGTGGATCAGAGGTTCGAATCGGAGACACTCTGGTTACGTCTGGTATTGTCGGAAGCTTTCCCAAGGGAGTGCCCGTTGGCAAAGTGGTTAGAATCAGTTTTGAAACTGATAACGTCAGCCAGATTATTTATGTGGAGCCATGGATCGATCATCGTCGTCTGGAAGAAGTCATCGTCCTACTGCGAGACGACCCAGAACTTGGCAGGATTGCAGAAGCTGGCGGCGCTGACTGGCTGGATAAGTCGATGAATCCGGCCAGTGGGGGCTAAGCCCAATGTTGGTCACGATGAGGTTTGAACGTTAAAGGTTAATGCCGCGTGAATATCGAATTTGCTCTAGAGTCACCGAACTTCTCCACCAATGACGAGCCGCGTCGCAGGTGGTGGCCCATGCGTCCCGCAACAGGGATTCTTTGGGCCGACATACTATGGCTCCTTGTGATCGGCGCCATTGATAACTACATCTTGCCAGCCGTAACAGATAATATTTTACCGTTTAGATTGATGACGCCTTGGTTGGTCGTTACGTTCATCGTCGCCAAGACCGAGACCGCATTTATCGCTCTTTTGATCGGCTCCCTGCTGATCGAAACCAG
>JBIJBX010000013.1:0-23163 GCA_044344995.1 Oligoflexales bacterium
CCACGCCGTGCCTTGGCTTGTGACATTCTTTGTGTCCTCATTTTTTCTAGCCAACTTCGAGACCGCGGTGATTTTCGTGCGTCAAGACCCAACCCAACTTGATTTCTTTCATTTCGCTAAACAAACCATCCGCGTCACACTTTGCGTGGTGGTAGGCATGGCTCTCGCTCAATCTTGGATGTATAGATTCAAGGGGGACAGCCCTACTCCATGAAAAAAATGTTTCGCTCTCCACATTTGATGATCGAAAGTCGCTTTTTCGCAGCCAGCGTTCTTGTGGTGGGCGCAATCCTCATGCTTTGGCTACGCGTCTGGCACCTCCAAATCTACCGCGGCGAATATTACCGAAGGGTATCAGAAAATAATCGGATTAGAAAAATCGACATCCCTGCCCCTCGTGGTGTTCTTTATGACGCCTATGGCAAAGTCATACTTGGCAATACACCAAGTTCTGATTTGATCGTGACCCCCCAATACATGAAAGATAAGGATAAAACTTTCGACGTTTTAGCCCGATTGCTTCACCACCCACGCGACACCTATGACAGAAAGTTCAAGCAAGCGAAAGCGCAGCCCCGCTTCATGCCAATCACCCTGCAACGAAATCTCACCCAGCATGAGATTTCCATCATCGAATCAAACCGTTTATTTCTGCCTGGGGTCGAGGTTCGAACCACAGCTCGACGAGATTACCAAGCTGAAATATCGCCACATATGCTTGGCTATCTTGGTGAAGTCAATCCAGCTCTGATCGATGAACTAAACTCAAAAAGTCGCAATAACCCCTACAACATCGGAGATCTTGTCGGTAAGCAGGGATTAGAGGCCAGACTCGAGTCCTACATCCGCGGCAAACGCGGTTACAAAATCATCCAAGTTGACGCCTTTGGCCGCGCTTCAAACTCACAACGTGAAGACTGGCAATTACCAGAAGTTGCCGCTCAAGCCGGGTCCAACGTGGAATTGACCTTGGATCTCGAATTACAAAAGGCCGTCACTCGCGCCTTCAGTGGGAAAAATGGAGCTGTTATTGTCATGGATCCCCGGTCTGGGGCGATTCTGGCACTCACAAGCCAGCCCACATGGGATCCCTACATGTACCAGCGGGGCATGACTTCCGAGGAATTTCGAGCACTGAGTCTCGATCCTTTGCACCCTTTTTTGGATAAGACGACCGGTGGCGAGTACCCGCCGGGATCGACCTACAAGGCCGTGGTTGCACTGGCCGCACTGCAAGAAAAAATCGTCAACGCCGCTAGCACTTTCTATTGCAACGGTTCTTTCTCGCTAGGAAGTCAAACATTTGGCTGTCACAAGAAAGAAGGCCATGGATATGTGAATCTGCGCACCGCATTGATGCAATCTTGTGATGTTTACTTCTACCATATCGGGATTGACCTTGGGGTGGACCGTATTGCCAAGTACGCCCGAGCACTTGGACTTGGTTCTAAGTTGGGTCTTAACCTGAACATGGAGCGCCCTGGATTGGTGCCCACAAGTGCCTGGAAACTCGCTGTTCACAAAGAGCCTTGGGCCACAGGTGAAACACCACCCATCGCCATCGGGCAAGGATACAATCTGTCGACGCCACTGCAAATGGCAAGCTTGTATGCAGCCCTCGGCACCAAAGGACAAATCTGGAAGCCATTTTTAATCCGTCGAATCTCAAATCCATTTGGCCAAGTTATCGAAGAGCGTCAACCACAATTGATTCGCACGACCGATGCCATCTCGCCCGAAAACTACGCTTTGGTTCGCAAAGGCCTCGAAGCCGTCGTCAATGACGAGGAAGGCACCGGCAAAAAGGCACAAGTTGAGGGAATCACTGTCGCGGGGAAAACGGGCTCCGTTCAGGTCGTAAACTTGAAGAAAAACAGGAATCAATCCGATGTTTCCGTCCTTTGGAAGGAACATGCAATGTTTGCAAGCTTTGCTCCTTCTGAGAATCCCGAAGTTGTGGTCGCCGTCATAAGCGAACATGATGACAAAGGCGGAGGCGGTGCATCAGCGGCACCTGTAGCAGGCGAGATTTTAAACGCCTACTTTGAACTTAAAAAACAGCGTGACTCGCTTGCTTTGGGATCTCTGCCTAAAGATGAGAACAAACCGAAAGCTGCCATCGAAGCAACTACAACACCCAGGAAGTCGCCATCAACGGATGAACGAGCGCATGCGCCCTCGACAGGCAGAGGATCAACTTATGAGTGAGTCTAAAGATCTGCAAAGCCAACAAACAGCTGTCTTGAACGAACCGGTTCTTTTGGTTCCTGGACAGGAAATCAAGGAACCAAGACTGATTTGGTCCAAGATTATCATGTTCGCCATGTTTGCCCTTATCGTCATCGGCATGATCAATCTCTACAGCGCCGCCATGGGAACGAGCTTGTTTTGGTCTCAGCTAAAGAATTTAGTGATTGCGTTAGCTAGCTTCTTCGTTTGCGGATGGCTTATTCCGCCACGTCACTACAATACCTATGCCTATTGGTTTTTTGGCATCGTCTGTTTTCTGCTAGTTCTCGTTGATGTGATGGGCGGCATCGCCATGGGCGCACAGCGCTGGTTGAAGATCGGCCCTATCGTATTCCAACCATCAGAACTCGCTAAAATCGCAGTTGCCATGGTGGTCGCCAAGTTCTTTCACACGTCACGCCTTGCTCGGCCTTACACACTCAGAGACCTGGCTCCCCTGGCCACCATCGTTGGCGTGGCATTTGTACTTATCTTTGCCCAGCCCGATTTTGGAACCGCGGGCGTCTGCGCTTTAATTGCAGCGTGCCAGCTTGGATTTATTCGAATTAACGCCAAAAGCCTCGGGATCGTCGCGGCCTGTGGTATTTGCTTGTTGATCGTGGCTTGGTTTTTTGTCCTTCATGATTATCAAAAGCTGCGAGTCCTAAACTTGATCAATCCAGACATGGATAGAAGCGGCACAGGCTATAACGCACTGCAAAGCTTCATCGCCATTGGTAGCGGAAAATTCCTGGGCAAGGGCTTCCTGGAAGGTACGCAAACACAATTGCAATTTTTGCCGGCGCGGCACACTGACTTTATATTCGCGGTCTTCGCTGAAGAACATGGTTTCCTGGGCGCGACCATCTTGTTTGCGCTCTTCGTCACACTGGTTTACATGGGTCTAGCCATCGCCAAACAAGGTAAAGATATTTTTTCAACGTTGTTGGCTATTGGTATGACTGGAATCATTTTCGTGTCCTTTATGATCAACACGGCCATGGTTTTGGGCCTCTTTCCGGTCGTGGGGGTTCCGTTACCGTTCTTCTCGTACGGTGGAACCGCTCTTATCATGTTTTGCACAAGCCTAGGCATTCTCGTGGGGATCGAAAGAGACAGCCTCGATTTATTTAGAAAGTCATCCTCGCTGAATCTGAGTGGATCATCTGCAAAACGGTAATGTTCATGCATAAGTGTAAAGATTGAATATGACGATCTGGTATCGAAGACTTTGCTGGCTCATTGGGATCTACGGTTTTCAGCGGATACTTTTCGTCTTTTTTAACTTTGAGGCTTTAAAAACCGTCTCGGCGTCAGCCTGGCTGTGGGCACTTCTAGACGGACTACGATTTGACCTTTGCGTCATCGCAACCATCAACACACCCATTATCGCGGCGCATTATTTCCTAGAATCTTTTATTTTGTGGCGTAAATCTGGTGCAATTAATGCTGAAAACTCAAATCGATTAGTAAACCGGATGATGGGCGCGATTTTTTTCGCGACGAATATTCCTCTTATAATTTTCGGCATCATTGATAGTCGAATGTTTGAGTTTACTGGACGAAGGAGCACCCTGGATCTATTCGCGATTATGGGAGATGTGCAGGAGCAAGCCTTGGGGATTATGCTTGACTACTGGCAGCTAACATTTTTGACGATCGGAATTGTAGTTGCAATGGGATGGCAGACCTGGAGAGAGGCTTTTGGCCACAAGCCAGGCCGCGCACGCAGTAAAGATTATAGGGTAGCGCTACTCTGGGGTGTTCTAGCGGCTCTTCTGATCAGAGGTGGCTGGCAGACCAAACCGTTAAGTCCGGCCCACGCCTACTCTCATCAGCCCGTTACTCTGGCCAACGCCGTGCTTAACTCCGGCATCACGGTCCTGCGCACACCTTCGTCGGCAACTTTAAAGCCCTTTCATGACTTCACGAGTATGGATGACGTGCGGCA
The DNA here is from genome assembly GCA_044344995.1 of Oligoflexales bacterium. Lineage (GTDB taxonomy): Bacteria > Bdellovibrionota_B > Oligoflexia > Oligoflexales > RGVZ01 > CAMDKS01. The sequence continues at coordinate 4,181 of JBIJBX010000013.1, forward strand.
AGTTCTGAAAATGAGTGCTAATGATGGGGGACAAGCCAAGGGTAAAAATGTTGTCATTATCATCGTGGAAAGTCTCGCCTGCGAATACATGGGTTTTTACAATCAGGGCAAAGGCTATACGCCATTTCTTGACTCCCTGGCAATGAAGTCTGTTGTTTTTAGAAATTCATTTGCCAGCGGTCGGCGCACTATTGACGCCCTACCTGCCATTTTTGCGGCAATTCCAGCTTGGCGAGATCAACCATTTATCACCTCACCCTACGCCGCGAATCAAATCCGCCCATTACCACGCGAGCTCAGTAAAGTCGGATACAAGTCGGCATTCTTTCACGCAGCTTCGACCGGCAGTATGCATTTTGACGTATTTGCCAAGCTTGCGGGTTTTGATGCCTATTACGGCCGCGAAGACTACCCCGATAAGACGCAAGACGACGGTCATTGGGGGATTTTTGATGAGCCTTTTTTGCGATTCTCCGTAGAAAAAATCACGGAAATGACGCAACCGTTTCTGGCCGGTATCTTCACACTTTCGTCTCATAATCCATTTAAGATACCGAAGGAGCATCAGGGAAAGTTCCCTAAAGGCTCACTGCCAATTCACGAGTCAATTGGTTATGCAGATTATTCCCTTCAAGAGTTCTTTAAATCCGCTGCCGAAAAAAGCTGGTTCAAAGACACTATTTTTGTCATCACAGGTGACCACACTTCTCTATCAATCGGCTCCGACTACAGTAATCTCCCGGGCCGTCACCGAGTCCCAATTATGGTTTACGAACCAAGTGGCAAACTACCGAAATCAGCCGAAACAAAAGTCGCCTCCCATATTGATATCACCCCGACAATCTTTGGGCTCTTGGGACTTCAGTTTAATGTTGATTGGCTCATGGGCGGGCCGTTATTTGACTCCAACTGGGACGGTCGATTTATCCAATACGAATACGGCACTTGGTTTTACCAAGACCAATCGCTGCAAATTTTATTACAGGAAGAGCAACGTCCGAATTTTTTCGCAGCAGATGACCGCGCTTTATCCTCAGAGCTGCCCAAGTACGATGATCTCCCACGCCTTCAGAGGCTGAAAGCCACCCGACAATATTATATCAATGGGCTACTGGGTAACAGTTGGCTCACCCCACCGAAGGAAACTAAGTAACAGCCCTCCAGGCCACAGTAGACTCAGAAATGGGGGTTCAATTTGACCTGGGATAATATGGTAGTCCCCCGTGACCACTGGGAATATTGGCCCTATTTTCAGCCATGCGCCCTTTCGCTCTAAAGTCCCGTCAAGGCCCATCCGATCGATATTATTACCAGGTGGTAGGAGGGGTTTTAAATGATTAAGTCGCCTTTATTAGCTGCAGTCGTAATTTTAGCTATAACGGCCTGCGGCCAGCGATTTAACGGAATCAAACCGATGGAGTTTGCTCGGCCCGGTCATAAGTCAACCCTACCACAGGTCATTTATGAGGAGAAAGGGCCAAAGCAAACAAGTGCAATCCCGGAATTCACACTGATAAATGCGGAACGAAATAACTCAGGCCTATTTGGACATCTATCGCAGTCAAACGATTCAGGGCCTACGACTGAGCCATTTAATGCTATCGGAGTTAATCCCAGAGCTAACTACGAACCCACAAAACACACCAGAATCACACGCTCATATAAAGATATTCAAGATTTCAATAACAGCACGCGGTGCGCTGATCAATTAAACGATCTCGCGGAAATTAAGTCCCTATATCCGAACGCCATTTTAATTTGTGATAAGCAATTTGCTGCAACTATCAACAATGCAAGCATGATCACCCTCGATTCTCAGTCATACACAAGCTGGAGTCGAAGCACGTTTGAATTTCTAAGTGCAAGAGTCATTATCCACAATTTCTGAAAAGGTTTTACGCTGTATGGTACGTAAAATTTACAAATGTAAGCTCGTTGCCACCACGATGGTGGCGGGTCTAACTTTAGCGTGTAACAATACCAACAAATTCGGCGGTGGAACAAGGATGGCAGCACGCGATCAAAAGGTCATCTCCGCAGACCGGGTCGTGGAGACTAGCAAAAAAAGTAATATATGGATCGTCAGCCGCCTCAATGAGCATAAACGCTGGACAAGTCTTACGACTGAGCATAACTCCTCATCAATCACTGTCGATGACGTTAATAATTTGAAAGTTGGTATGTGGGTTTGGGGAGCCGGCCTCACATATGACTGTAAAGACATAAATACCGCAACACCAGCCGTAGATTGTCCCGGCAGGGCCCACATCACCAACATCGACTCAAATACAAAGACATTAGTCCTAAGCCACTCTGTTCAGCATGCTTCCAGCACACAAACTCCTGGCACTTATATTGTTCAAACTGGTGTGGCAAACTGGCTGCAGGTAGAGGGCGATAAGATAATCCAACACAAAAAGTGGTCGGGCCTCGACGGTAATGGCGACTATGGGATAAGAACTTACGTGACTGAGGGTGGCTTTCTAGCTGCACGATTCCCATTCGTCTACTTTATTGATCCTGAATCCACTCCAGAAGGTTTACTGCCAGAAACTAATATAAAAAACTTTGATCCCACTAGAAAATACAACTCAGAGTCACGTATCTGCCTGGGATCTTACATCAAAGACGATAAACGTTTCATGATCGCCGCCTTCGGCGCAGGCAAGTACTACGAGATACCGATGGCAGATACCAAACCATACAGACCCCTTTGGGATGACTTAAGCCTGATACCACTTCGCGAAATTAATAACGCTCGAGGAAACGAAAAGTATTGGAAAGCGCAGAATCCTCCCCAAGAAGGTTATGGTTGGGGATACAGCTGCCACATGAATCAAAAAAAGAAGATCTTTTACTCACAGTGGTATGTATCTTCACCAAAGAAGCTCCAAGATCCAAACGACTCCTCGAGTAGTTATGGGGGAGCAGTTGATTTAACTAGTTATAGAACGGTCGATACCGACAAGGAGATACCTAACGCCAAATTCATCCAAAACAACCCCGTCTTAAAATCGTTTGCATTAAGTGTAAGCTCATCCCGCAATGCATCCTATGCCGTTGCGGGTGATCCTGACGGCAACATTTATAACGCCGATTACGACGCCATCTTACCACCTGAAGCCGGTAGCGCTGTTGGAGAGGGTAATTCCACCTACACGATGGCTTATGAGAAAATTTCAGACACCATTTGGATCTCAAGAAATACTGACAAGATCACGGTTGTAAAAAGAAAGTGCTTAACTACGGAACCAAACTGTACAAGTACCGACTATTTTGTGGCTAAAATTCTTCCTGTTGCATCAGACCCGACATCGTGCGCAAATATCGGACCACTGAGCGCTCTGAAAGACGGCAGAGTCGTGGGGCTTAGCCGCAACTGTGGTGAGAGCTGGGTTCGAATATTTAGCCTCAAAGATCCATCTGACATAAGCAAAGGAGTTGACGCGTTACCGTTAGTGAAGATTCCCGGTGATCCATACATGTACGTAGATTTTACAGGCGCCACACTTTATACCCGCGAATCTGAGCAAACTTTCAAGATTACTGATCTTGCGGACTATGCAAAACGCGCGCCTAAGGATGCTCGTCCAGATAAAATCTTGGAAGCGCATTTTGAGTGGAAAAACGCCACTGCAACTCCGCCAGAATGGGCCGGCATGCGACTGGAAGCGCGTTGCTATGCGGACTCTAGCAATAAGGGTGCCTACGAAGAAATTAAGACTGTTGCAAATGCAGGCGTAAAAACTCTGCTTAACTTACCAACTTGTAAGAATCAGTTCATTGAGGCTATTGACATAAAAATAACCCAGGTCAAGGGTGAGTCTCTGGGTGACGTTGAATCCATCAAAATTCACGTCAAACAGTAACAAGTGGACCAAAAATTTTCGCTCGGGGACAGTTTCGTAAGAAATGTCCCCATTCTTTTTTTAGCCTCTCGTATATTTCAGCTTATCCAAATCAAAACCGTGGATATTTTTCAGCCGGTCAAGCAGAGCATCCAGAGTGCCTTGATCCATCTGGGTCGTTCTTGAGAGAATCCAAAGGGTGCTGCGGCCGGGCTCACTGACAACAGCGTACTCATAGTCATCGCCAAGCTCTACAATCCAATAATCACCGTAGAATGGACCGAAAAAGGAAACCTTTAACTCTGCATTGGTCTCCGTGTTGGCCACATAAGCCACGCCTTTTGCCGTTTTCACCCGACCTTTGGGCGAGCCCTTATGGCATTGGTTCAGTACGTCGACTTTTTTGTCAGCTCTGAGCGTGTAGGTTGCCGAAGTGTTGTAGCAATTACGGCTAAACCACTGCGGATAAGACGCAATCTCATACCAAACTCCCATATAGCGGGGAATATCCACATGATGGACGGTGGTAAGTGGAGCATTGGTGTCGGCAAATACAGAACTTCCCAAGCTAATGACAGCTAGCAAGGATGAAAGAATAAGATTCTTAAACATATGAGGCTCCCTGGATGGTGCAAACTGAATCATGTAAATAAAAAGGGTCGGAAATAACTCCCGACCCCTACTTACTGCTTAATTAATAATCAGTCCAGTGAATGCTTTAAAAATCCAATAAATCCAGGCAGCTTGCCTGTTACGCTCGATCATTCGTGGACGCCGACTTCGTCGTATCCGTAATCTGAGGCTTTTGCTGATCAGAGCTATTGATGGCTTTTTTAAACTCTCTAATGGCCTCACCCATGCCCTTGGCGAGCTCCGGAAGACGTCTAGGTCCAAACAATAGCACCACCACAAACAGCACAATCAGCCAATGCACGATGGACATACTTCCCATGTTTAAACCCCCTCAATTAGCTCATTTACGAGTCAGTCTATTGTTACCACAGAGCCCAAAACCTCGGCAATCAGACTTTTAAAGATACCCAAGCCCGATTGGGTTTAATCAGGCCAATTATGCAGAATACCCCGCATTTCACGGTTGATCTCTGACATATATTTTTTCACCTCAGGATCACTGGGGTCGACTTTTGCAGGAAAATACGTTTGAACATCCTGATTTAGGCGCAGCATCTTGGTTTGCCAAATATTTTCGGACTGCAGGGATAAATCAACACAGTGGTAGTCCTTCAGGATTTTCTGGTCAACAAAGTCTTGAATGCTCTTGACCGTATGATCCCGGAACACTCGGCGGCCTTGGGAGTCCCTAGTGAATCCTCGGACCACATAATCAATGACCACAACATCGTTATCAAAATTTTCCATCATGTAGTTGAGGGCACGCAAAGGGGTGATCTCACCACAGGTAGCGATATCGATATCAATTCTAAAGGTGCAGATACTTCCGCCACCATGAAAATCAGGGTAAGTATGGGCACAAATATGGCTTTTATCGAGATGCATAGCTTTGAACGTCGCAACATCAGGGCTGTCGCCACCACCTGCAACATCACTCATGAGGACCATGGAACTTGCGCCCCATGGCTCATAGTTTTGATCACTAACAGCCAAAACCTTGGCTTCGATAATGTCACAGATACCCTTTAAAATCGTCGTCACACGCTCGGCGTTGTACCGCTCTGCGATATATTTAACGTAAGACAAGCGCTCAGACTCGTTACGAGCTACGCAGAAATCATAAAGATTAAAACTAAGTGCCTTAGTGAGGTTATTGAACCCCACTAACTTAAAGTCACCCATTGGTTCCAGTCGTTTCACTTGAATCTTCTCCCAAGAGAGTCTTTTTAACCCCCAAAAGATACCACCCTAAATCCACCCACCGAGGCTGTCCTAAAAGGGCTCGTTGATGTAGCATGTCCAACAGCTAAAGTCACCAATTTTACTAAAAAATTTGATATCTCAGCGATTTAAATACCCTCCCCAAAATCACGGGCCCTGGCGAGCACTCGGTAATTCAAACCCCAGAGCTGGCACATCAACCATCAAAAATGACCCGGAATTCGCAAACTAGGCGCCAATGGCTTGTTAAGCCCAATTAAAGCCTAAAGACGGCAAATCACTTAGACCGAACCCCAGGCTGATGCTTAAGGAGTCTCCTTGCTGGCTCCATCAAGCAAAATGAAAACCTTGCGGGTATAAACGTAGCTTTTTAAAACGCGACTTGGTGCGGCGCCCAACGGGGCGTCGCACCTCACAAAAATAAATCAGGAAACTGTTCTCAGATGCTTTCGAACGGTGAGTGCCGTGAAAGCACAAACACCAAAAGCAATCGCGGCAAAAATTACTGCTGCTGGCTCAGAAAACCTCTCTGCCATTGCACCCATGATCAAACCACCCAGTGGCATGAGCCCAAAGAAGGTCAGTCCAAAAATACTGGCCACACGTCCGCGCAGCCGATCTTCAACCTCGGAGTGAATCAAGCTGTTCGACAAATTGAGAATCATAATTTGGGAGACTCCCAGAAGAGCCACAAAAAACAACGAGATGCCCAGATTATTTGAGAATGAAAAGCCAATCAGTGTGAGCGGCAGACAAATAACTCCAAGACTAACCCAGCGACCACGCATCATCCCCGAGGCAAAATATGCCACCGCCAAGGCTCCAGCGACTGCGCCCAATCCGCGGCCGGCTTGGAGATAGCCAGCCACCCTGGCGTCGCCATTCAACTGATGCACGGCCCACGCGGGGAAAATAGTCACGACTGAAACACCGAATAAACTCATGGTCCCAGCTAAAAAAATCAGAACACCAATGATCCTATGACTGGTTGCGTAAACCACCCCTTCCTTAAGCTGCTCCATAACCGATGATGCATTGGACATAGTCTGGCGTTTAGGCAAGTCTATACGCCAAAGCGCAATCAAGACGGCTAGAAAGGAGACCGCGTTTAAGCTAAAGCACAACGCTGGCCCATAAAGAACATACATAATCCCGGCGATTGCTGGTCCTACCGTTGATCCAAGATTAAATAAGGCACCATTGAGTGCCAGCGCGTTCGTCAAATCTTTTCTTTCAACAAGTTCACTGGCAAACGACTGTCTTGCTGGGGCATCAAAACTATTAGCTAACCCCAAAAGTCCAGACATAACCAAGATGTGCCAAGGTTCGAGTAGCTTCAAACTTGTTAATACAGCCATGAGGATTGCCAGCGCCATCATTGATAATTGGCTAACTATAAGAATCTTGCGCCTGGAAATTCTATCAACGACCGTTCCCGCGTAAATCATAAAAATCCAGGTAGGGAAACCTTGTGCAAACGCCATAAAGCCCAAAAAGGTCGATGATCTTGTCAATTCAAACGCAAGATACGCCAGTGCCGTGGTCTGCATCCATGTGCCGGTCATTGAGATTAATTGGCCAGTAAACCATCGCCGATAGTTCGGGTATTCCAAAGATGCAAAGGCTCGCCTCACGAACACCTCTTCACAAGTACGACCGACCCAGTACCCATTCAACGATTATGCGGTCCATCCAAAACCTTCCATAGTCAGGATCCAGGCGCTGGGAGATATAGGCCGCATGCCCCCCCTTTCTGGTGATGATCAAGTCGCGGTTGGACTTTTTTTGGATCATTCTGTACGTTTCAACAGGAATAACTGGATCATCCTCTGATGCTAGCAAGAGGTGACGACACTGAATTGAATCCAAAAGAGGAAGTGAACTGCACATCTCGTAATAATGCCGTCCGCTGTTAAAACCACTTACGGGCGCGACGTAAAGATCGTCAAATTTTGCCAAACTTAGTTTACCGGTACGAAGACCCTCCGGAAGTGGCGGAACCTTATCAGGATGACGCTTGCTTTCAACCTGCACATGCTTAACGAGATGATTGGCAAAATAAAAATCAAAAAGTCGATTTCGTGGCGCGCTGATGCGAAGAGAAGAAGCATGTAAATCAATTGGCGCAGAGACAGAAACCACACTATCAAGATAATCAGGATGATTACGACCCAGCTCGCCAGCCATCTTGAGCGTTGCATTGCCACCCAAAGAAATGCCAATTTGCGTTATAGGCGAGCCTGGATAACGACGCGCGATCCATTCCAGTACAGCCCTGGTATCCTCGCTACGCCCGCTGTGATAGATCCCTTTGGCAAGACCTGCGCCCGGACCACATCCACGCATGTTCATTCGGACGGCCAAAACCCCGCGCCTAGCAAAATGTTGAGCCAAGCGAACAGGATGTGTCGACAATTCGGAACCGGTTAATCCATGCACCAAAAGGATTATGCGCTGACCAAGTTGCCAATCTTTAGGCTTGGTTTGAACAATCGAAAGATACCCTGATTCACCAATCTCAACCAGCGACCTCTCATCCATGCCGGGCTGCGAATTTGGTTGCGGCCAAAAAACGCTGGCCACGGTCTGCAGGGATCCAGTTTTTACAAGCCAATACGGCGTAAAGTTATCGTGCCGATTCAAAAAAATTACCTCTAGTAGCAAAACACCCGGCCCCTCAGACCCAGGTGGTACATCAAAACAAGACCGGTCAGGATACCAAATCCCAATAGACTACCACAGCCGATGAATCCTCGGTCGCGGAAAACCCCGGAATTTGATCGTAAGATCCTGTTTTTATTGATTATTTTTTTTATTGGGCGTGGCTAAACTTTAACGTCCTCGGCACCGATAAACTGACACTCAGTAAGGGAGGGTATCTTGATAGCAAAGATTTTAATTCTATTTATGCTGGCGATGAGCCTTATTACAGCCGACATCGCCCATAGCTGTCCCGCATATTTAAAAGCCGCAGCCCTTCCGGCATGGACCATGGAAGCAAAGTCCAAAAGCCTCGCTCTGTTCAGCTTAGGTGCGTCCAAGCAATGGGAACGCCTCCCTCTCCAAATTGACCCCATGAACGAGCAAGCTCTTTTTGACGCTAGCCGCCAATCCTCAGAAGAAAACTCCAAAATTCAACCTAACGATCGCCTGGTTTTTTACACTGAAAAATTCGGCTCCCTCCGTTCAGAAAAAACCCCTTTTCCTTGTGCGACTCAAAACCTCGTCGAACTTCGATCCCCAAATAATACCTTCGCTTACATCGCAAACTGCACGGATCCCAAACCGGCTAGCACCAAAAGTAATCCTAGCGTGGTCAATCTCGATGCCAAAAATCGCCACATCGCATCAAATAAGTTCCAATATATATACCATCCAAAAAATCAACTACTGTACGAATCCCTACTAGCTAATTCAAACACTGGGAAGGCCATCAGAAGCGCCTACGATTCAGATATAGGCATTCGACTCGATATCAAAAGATTCTTTACCCTACACTTCACCAATGGCGACCTTGAGTCGTATATAAACTCATCAAAAGTTGGTGAGCTCGGCGTCGTCCAAGGTGTCGCATTTTTCCTTCGCTTGTTTGCCTTTAAAATCGATCTAAAAATGAATACCGTAGCGAGTTTTTTTGAATCGGGAGCAAACATCCCGATGATGATCGACGTTCCGGCGGATGCTAACAAACACTTAAACCCCGGAAGCGGCTCTCTTTATTCTTTCAAACTCGATCAAGCCGAGTTTCAAATGGATCATCCCGCCAGCACCATGCCGAACTTTGAGGCCAAACTATTAAAATCAGGCGCACCAGAGATTAAGCAAGCTGGCCTTCGCCGCTGCAAAGGCAGTCAGTGTAACTATAAAATGATGGGGACAGTTGACGCTCGCCCATTCGCGCTATCGATGACTGTGCCAAGGGAAACCGTGGAAATGGGCTTTTTCCCAACCTTCGTTTACGATGTCAGGGAGTTTAAACATGATATTGGATGGAAAGGCGCAGAAAATAGCACTGATAATGAGCGTGCCATATTCTTTCCCACGCATGGACTCTCAAAGGGTAAGTATCAAATTGATTCGTGGATATTGTTAGGCGACGCGAGCCTTAGCAGTGAGTCCTGTCCGGCTCCGGTTACCGTAACGCCAACAAAGAATCCTGCCACAGATGAGACCATTGCCCACTAATTACAACTAATCGATGGTCACAATTTGAATTTCCGGATGAAATTCGTGGCGAAGAATACTTTCGATACCCTGCAATGTTCCCGTTCGAGAGCTTGGGCAACTGCCGCAAGCACCCTCGTACTTTACAGTCACGATATTATCCGCAAGATCAAGTACAACGAGGTCACCACCGTCGGCTTGTAATCCAGGGCGAATTTCTCGGTCAATAATGGCTTCAAGTTTGCGCCGATCGTCTGTCCAACTGGTCTGATCTACCTCTGGCTCACCAGTCTCAAATTGGGGATCGTGACTTGGCGCATAGGTCTTCAAAACCTCGATAATCTCACTTTCAAGCACAGGCCAATCGCCAAAACCATCTTGAGTTACGGTTACCACGTTCTCGAACAAATGGACTGCTGTCACATTAGGAAGGCCAAGAATATTGGTCGCAAGAGGCACGTGCATGCACTCAGCTGGATGGACAAAGGTCACTTTGCCGATTTTCTTTACATCCTTAGCGGTAATAAATTTCAATGCATTGGGATTTGGCGTTGATTGTGTAATGACACGTAGCGACATCAATTCATCCTTTAACTTCGGGCTCAGTCGTGACCAACGCGGGAGCCTTTTTGTGTCCAACTACCAATGGTTTCTCCATGGCAGCTTGAAACGTCTTCCAAGGTAATAACACGCACTTAGCTCGCGCCGGAAACTCTTGCACCACCGAGAACACAGCGGCTTCACCGCCCAACTCCCAACGACCACCTGAAAGCATGGAAGCAAATGAGCGAGAAAGCTCATTGGCACGCTCCACATTTAAACCCTCAATTGTGTCCACGAGAACCGAGGCGCTGGCGCGACACAGGGCGCAGCTTTCAGCTAAAAATCCGACTTTCTCGATCGTGTTATTTCGCGCATTTATCGTTAAAGTGACCCGGTCGCCACAGATGGGATTAAAGCCGTCAGCTTCATGGGTAGGCGACATAAGACGCCCCAAACCGCGGGGCGAGCGATTATGATCAAGAACGATGGACTGATAGAGCTGCATCGCATCACTCATGCGAACATCTCCTTGGTTTTCCAAAGGGCTTTAATCAATGCCGCGACATCGCTCTCATCATTATAAATACTAAAGCTGGCACGCGCTGTGGCGACAACCCCAAACCGAGCCATTAGTGGCTGTGCACAGTGATGACCCGTGCGAACCGCGACGCCGCTCGAATCCAGAATTGAGCCAATATCGTGCGGATGGATATTATCAACCGTGAAACTAAAAACCGGGACTTTTGGTTGCGCTGTACCAATAATTTTAAGCCCAGGGATTTCGCGAAGAGCGGCATCGGCAGATTTCAAAAGAGCCTGTTCGTGAAGGGAAATAGCGGCGAAACCAACGTCTTCCATGACAAATTTAATCGCCTCCTGCAAACCAATAACCGCAGCAATATCTGGGGTTCCTGCTTCGAAGCGAGCCGGCGCATCAGCAAAAATCGTTTTCTCAAATGTTACAGATTTGATCATGTCCCCACCGCCAATCACTGGCTGCATTTGCTCCAGGTGGGTGAGACGACCATAGAGAACACCCACGCCAGTGGGTCCGAATAGTTTGTGACCTGAAAAAACTAAAAAATCACAGCCCAAAGCCTGGACATCGATCGTCTCATGGGCAACGGCCTGCGCGGCGTCCACCAATATCGGAATCTTAGCCGAGCGGGCGGCCGCGATCATGGACGTTATTGGGTTGATAATTCCCGTGGCGTTGGAGGTCCACACACAGGAAATAAATTTTGTTTTCTTATTAATTAGCGATCGAAAGCCGTCAAGGTCGAGTGAGCCATCATCTTTGACGGGGGCCACCACCAGTTTGCTACCAACCTTCTCGCACAACATTTGCCAAGGAACGATATTGGCGTGATGCTCCATGGCTGTGATTAAAATCTCGTCCCCAGCTTTTACCCGTGGCTGGACAAAAGACAAAGCAACAAGATTGATGCCGGCCGTTGCACCCGAGGTAAACACAATTTCGCGTTCATCCCCAGCATTCAAAAACTTCGCCGTCGTCGTTCTCGAGGATTCGTATAAACTCGTGGCCTCTTCGCTCAAAAAGTGAACGGCCCGATGAATATTGGCCGTACCCTCGCTATAATAGCGATTAATAGATTCAATGACGCGCAATGGCTTAAGAGCAGTAGCTCCCGAGTCCAGATACACAAGCTTTTGACCTCGTATCTGTCTGCCAAGCACCGGGAAAACAGACCTCAGAGCTGCGACGTCAAGTACACCACTGGGCGCGAACTTGGTCATTGTCCCTCCGCTTGTTTTCCATGGTCGGCTTGACCTTCAAACCATCTGCCAACGCGTGCTGCCAACGCTTCTCGAATTTGATTATCCTTAAGCCTAAACATCACATCATCGGCAAATCCACGGCAAAGGATGGCCATCGCTTTGGACTTTTCAATGCAACGACTCTGCAAATAGAAAAGCTCTTGGGGGTTTACCGTGCCGATGGCCGCGCCGTGGGAGGCCTTTACATCATCGGCATCGATTTCAAGCTGCGGCTTGGCATTCGCCTCGGCATTTTCGCTCAGAAGAAGATTTTTACAAGTCTGGTACGCCTCAGATTTTTGCGCTTGTTTGCGAATAAATATCTTGCCGTTGAACACTAATCTTGCGGAATCCGACAAAATACCCTTGAACAATTGATTGGTCCGCGTCTGTCCAACCCGATGGTCAACCGCTGTGTGATGGTCAACATGATCTGCTTCACGCATAAGCGCAAGGCCATTCAAATTACACTCTGAATCAGTGGCTGTGTGCTGAACGTCAAAATCTACTCGCACTAGCCTACCCGCCATAACAAGGGACATGGCGTCAAGGTGACTACCTTGATCCAAATGCACAGACACCCCACCCGTGTGAAAAGCCCGGGGAGCATTAACAACTCGGTAATAACCGCAGTGGGACGCTCTTCCGAGGCGGATTTGCGTCAACACATTACTCCATGAAGCATGCGGCCCTCCCGAGGTGGATAAGTGTAAAAACTCCTCCACAACCCGGACGGATGAACCCTCATCCACATCGATCAAGATGCGATTGTTTGCCGCCGTCTCACCATATTGGCCGCTACTCAGATGCAAGATATGCAGCAGCGGCAGATCTGATTTATTTTTGGGAACACTAATAACAAGGCCATCATTCGAAAGACCCAAACAGATCTTCCAAAAGATCTTTGCTGAATCCAGATTAGGAAGCCAGCGATCCCACCATTGCGCATCCTCCGTCTTTTCTGCTTGCGAGAACTCCCTGGCAAATTTCATATGGGCGAGACTTGCCCCCGGCAAGTTGGTCATCAGCTGACCATCGACGAAAACAATGGGCAATGCATTGGGCATAAGAGATTCTTTGATAGCGCCAAGCACCTCTTGACCAGATAGGGCGACCTTAGCCCTTGGAGCAGCCAGATCAAACCCGCTCTCCACGAGAGGTCTTAAACTCGTATATTTCCAATCTTCGTGTCGGGTGTTGGGTATTCCATGAAGAATTGCATCATCGATGAAACGACGACGTCTTTCTCTGGCCTGTCGCCCCATAGATGGCGTAGCCACCTCAAACGAAGCCCAGGCTGCCGCTAGACACTCGATCGAAGAAAACTTTGTAGATGACGAAGCCACAGCCATGATGTTGCTCTCGCCTTAATTTAAACTATCTTTGATAATTTGATCGTAACCATTCTGTTCAACCTCAAGAGCCAGATCTTTACCGCCACTCTTGATGATTTTCCCCTTAAAGAGAATATGAACGTAGTCTGGCACCACATAATTCAGGATGCGCTGATAATGCGTGATTAACACAATGGCATTATCCTTTCGGCGAAGTTTATTAACGCCCTCCGAAACGATTCTTAATGAGTCAACATCAAGACCCGAATCCGTCTCATCAAGAAACGCAAGACGCGGCTGAAGGATCGCCATCTGTAAAATCTCGTTGCGCTTTTTTTCTCCACCCGAGAATGCGACATTGACCTCGCGATCAACAAATTTCTCATCCATATTCAAAAAGCGACATTTTTCAGACACGAGTTTATTAAAGGTTTCAAAGCTCGCTTCCTTTGCACCTTGATGCTTGCAGATCGCGTTATACGCTGCCTGCAGGAATACGCGATTTTGCACACCCGGTATCTCAACCGGATATTGATAGGCCAAGAAAATGCCATTTCTAGCTCGTTCCTCAGCCGCCATCTCAAGAACGTTACGCATGCGCAGGTTCACTTCAAGTTCGATATTTCCCGCAGTCACCTTGTAGTCAGGGTGACCAGCTAGAACTTTAGATAGCGTACTTTTACCAGAGCCATTTGGACCCATAATCGCGTGAACTTCGCCTTCATTAATCGAAAGGTTCAGCCCTGCAAGAATCTCCTTGCCGTCAACTGCCGCGTGTAGATTTTTAACCTCTAAAATTGCCATAAATACTGACCTTTAAAAAATCATGACCCTTGTATTCGCGAGCTTTCAGCCCACACTTCCCTCTAGTTTCATCTCCAGAAGCTTGACCGCCTCAACGCTAAATTCGAGCGGTAAGGTTTTGAAAACATCTTTACAAAATCCATGCAGGAGTAAACTCACCGCACCCTCTTCGTCGATACCGCGGCTTTTCATATAAAAGATCTGATCGCCGGAGATCTTCGAGGTTGTCGCCTCATGCTCAACGATCGCAGAATGATTCTTGATATCCAGATAGGGATGGGTATTAGCCGAGCATCGATCACCCACCAGCATACTATCGCACTGGCTGAAGTTTCGAGCATTCTGAGCGCTCGGGAATATTTTGACCTGTCCGCGGTAAGTGTTGCGGGATTCGTCACAGCTGATCCCCTTGCTGATGATGCGAGACGAGGTGTTTTTACCAATATGAATCATCTTGGTGCCAGTGTCGGCTTGCATCCGATTGTTTGTCAAAGCAACTGAGTAAAACTCACCGCAAGACTGATCGCCTTTTAAAATCACACTCGGATATTTCCAAGTTATGGCAGAACCCGTCTCTACTTGCGTCCAGCTGATCTTACTACTTTCACCAGCGCAAAGACCGCGCTTGGTTACAAAGTTGTAGATTCCACCTTTACCTTCTTTATCTCCAGCGTACCAATTTTGGACTGTGGAGTATTTGATCTCGGCACCTTTTAGCGCCACAAGCTCTACTACCGCAGCATGCAACTGATTTTCATCGCGCATTGGGGCGGTGCACCCTTCGAGATAACTAACGTAAGAATCATCCTCGGCGATAATTAAGGTGCGTTCAAACTGACCGGTTTCACGCGCGTTTATCCGGAAATAGGTTGACAAGTCGAGCGGGCATCTGACGCCTTTCGGAATAAATACAAATGAACCGTCCGTGAACACGGCACTGTTCAGGGCTGCGTAGTAGTTATCCTTGTACGGCACAACAGTGCCAAGATACTTCTCGACAAGGTCAGGATGATCATGGATAGCCTCAGTCAAGGAACAAAAAATGACGCCAACCTCGGCGAGTTCTTCTTTATGGGTCGTACCAACCGATACACTGTCAAATACAGCATCGATCGCCACACCTGTGAGCCTTTTTTGCTCACTCAGGGGAATTCCCAACTTGTTGAAGGTTTCCAGCAACTCAGGATCAATCTCGTTAAGAGAAGCCGGGCCTTTCCCATCGCCCTTTACTTTGGGGGCTGAGTAGTAGCGAATATCGGCAAAATCAATCTTTGGATATGAGACATCGGCCCAAGTAGGCTCCTTCATTGTGAGCCAATGCCGGTAAGCCTTAAGACGAAATTCTCTGACAAACGGAGGATCCCCCCGTTTATCGGCGATCAAGTGAATAATATCTTCGTTCAGGCCTTTGGGAAAAAACTCGGTTTCGATTTGCGTCTCAAAGCCATATTTATATTCACGATCAGTGAGCGACTCTCTGACAATCTCAGCCATGGAGGCCGTCTCCTCCATTGTCAGCTGAGCGTGGCACCATGAGATCTGAACCATCACCAGCACTATTAATTTCAACGCGACCACCACCGCGACATTCCCGGACAGTTAAAGTCGGTACTGTCGCAGGCATGACACCCGTTTCTTGCCGCTCTTTTTCCCAGTCCGAACACAATTGCGCGAGTGTGATTTCGCCTAGACTTGACTTCAGGGCTACAAAAATCTTCTTCCACGATTCGCGCGATGAGCAACTGGTCTCAAAGTCACACGCCTCACCGCTTGCCAGACACTCTACGGGTATCATGCTATCCTCAACCGAAGTAAAAAGATCCCACATGGTAATCTTCTCCGGACTACGTGCTAGCCTGTATCCACCGGTACGTCCCCGCGTGCTCTCGACAAGTCTGCCGGCGCGCAGTTTAATCATAATCTGATCCAGGTAGTCGGTCGGGATGCCCTGCCGAGCCGCAATTTCGCTTCTCCGAACAAGGGCTTGATGAGCGCCGAAATGCGCCAAATCCATCATAATTTTAAGAGCATAACGACTTTTTGAGGTTAAGTTCACGGTCACAATCCCCATCGATATTGATCTAGTCCGAGGACAATTGTTTACTCCTGAACTAAACAATCGGCAAGTAATTCTTGACTAACTTATACAAGTTTTAGCTAGCGGCATAAACTACTGAATTTACTATAATATTCTCTTATTCACGAGTGTTGGAAATCGCTCTGCGACTTAGTTGGGCCATGACTGTGGCACTTACGAAGCTCACCATAAACACTAAACTGGCCATGGCAAATACGCTCGGTGAAACGCCAAATTTAATGGAACTGTACAAGGCCAGCGGAAGCGTCACTGTGTCAGGACCAGCCGTAAAAAATGAGATCAGAAAGTCATCGAATGACAGAGCAAATGCCATCACCCAACCCGCGACCAGTGAGGGAGCAAGCACGGGCAAATATATCTTTGCGAATGTTTGCCAACCATTTGCGCCAAGATCCAGCGCGGCGTCTTCAATGGCTGGGTCAAATAGACGCATGCGAGCGCTAACAGTCAGATAGACATAGGAGACAGAAAAAGTCACATGCGCCAAAATCAAAGACACAGACCCCAAACTGATCCGCAGCAGAACAAACCAAACCAAAAGCCCAAGCCCAAACACGATTTCAGGCAGCAGCATGGGCAGCATGGTCAAAGCATTAATACCTAAACTTGTAATCTTCCTAGAATAACCGGCTGTTCCATTTTTATAGCGATGGGATCGCCGGCCAACCGTCAAGGCAGCAAATCCACCCAATAAAAGGGCCACCGTCGATGAAACTATTGCGATTTGAACTGACTTCAATAAGGCATTTAGTAGATTTTCATCGGCGAGGAGCGCTCGGTAAGCCAGTAAATTGAGCGTATCGCCGAAGGCTTGATCCTCGGTGGAAAAAAACGAATAAGCTATCAGTGTCAGAATGGGTACATAAAGAAGCGCCAGGCCGATGACCCATGCCAGGAGTAAAAAAAATCGCCCCCAACCTTTCCCGATCAAGCGCTGGCCCTCCGACGAAAAATGATGGAGAACGCACCGATAATCAGCATCATAAGAACGCAAAGACTAGCGCCGAATGGCCAATCTCTAGCCTTTAAAAACTGCTCCGACAATAAGTTACCGATATACATGGTTTTACCCCCGCCTAATAAATCGGGAATCACCAATTCTCCCAAAGCAGGCACAAACACCAACGTAACGCCGGTCACAACGGCTGGTCGCATCATTGGCCAAACGATATTCAGAAATACCTGACCAGAATTGGCACCGAGATCCTGCGCCGATTCGATGAGTCCGAAATCAAACTTCTCTAGGGCCACATAAAGAGGAAGAATCATGAATGGCAAATAGTTAGTCACCATACCAAACAAAACAGCGGCGCGAACATCGTCAAGGAAAAGCGGGCGCTGAATCAATCCAAGCGCACCGAGAAAGCGATTCAGAGGCCCTTCAACGCCGATCAGAAATTTCAAGGCATAGGCTCTGACCACAAAATTACTAATAAACGGCATTAACACAATCACTAGGGCAAAAGAGCGTAAGCGGGAAGAGATCCGGGTCATATACCACGCCATGGGGAACGCCAGAACCAAGCAAGTCAAAGCTGTTAAACTCGCCAATTTAAGGGAAGACAACAATACGGATAAATAAATGGCATCCAACGCGCGGACATAATTGGCTGGGCTCCAAACCCATGTTACGCCACCCCAAAGGCCCTTTTCTTGAAAACTAACCGCGATCACTAAAATGATGGGAGCAAGAATAAATACCATCAGCCAGACTACGTAAGGGTAAAGCCCTAAATCAAGGGGCCCCATTGAGCGTTTCATGAATCGTGCCTCGTTGCCTCGATGGGCACCTCGAAAGCTTTATCCCAAGTTATTTCAACAAAATCATCGACAGATACCACCGTATCCTGAAAGGCTTCTGCAAACGTTACAGCTGTGACATGCCCTGTATCGCCATGATCCAGCAACTCCATGACATAATGGACGACTGGCCCTTTGAATAGAATTTCTCTTACCACTGCCGGCATTTTAATGTCACTTAAAGCACTAGTAGACTTATCGCGTTGCATAACTTTGATATGCTCGGGACGAATGAAAACCGCCTGTCCGCCCACGGTCAACTTGTTTAAAGCTCCCATAGACTGCGCCACAAAAGCGCTAGTAGGGGCACGATAGATAACCTCGGGTGTGCCCACTTGCTCGATGACGCCTTGATTCATAATCGCTATACGGTCACTCATGGCCATCGCTTCCTCCTGATCATGGGTGACCATGATGAAGGTAATTCCCAATTTCCTTTGAATTTGAATGATGTCGAGGCGCATCTTCTCGCGAAGATTACGGTCGAGGGCTGACATGGGTTCATCAAGAAGTAAGATTTTTGGGTTGTTGATAATTGCCCGAGCAAGGGCCACGCGCTGCTGTTGACCACCACTGAGGGTTGAAATCCCTCGCGTCGCAAACCCATCTAGGCGCACAAGCTCGAGGGCGTCTCTGACCTTTTGCGCCAGTTTCGTGCCCGTCTCACCCCGAATTCGTGGCCCAAAAGCAACATTATCTTCGACCGAAAGATGCGGGAAAAGAGCATACTTTTGAAAAACCATGTTAAATGGCCGATGA
>JBIJBX010000278.1:0-3150 GCA_044344995.1 Oligoflexales bacterium
AAATATAAGAACCGCTGGCAGGGTACGCTAGTTGTCATTGGACAGCCGGCCGAAGAGATAGGGCAGGGTGCCGATCAAATGATTGCAGGCGGGTTATTTAAGAAATTTCCAAAACCTGATTACGCCGTTGCGTTTCATGTTGACGCGGGTCTTGCCACAGGAAAAGTTTCGTACGTATCAGGCCCAGTAATGGCGGCCGCAGATTCTGTTGAAGTGACATTTCTTGGAAAAGGTGGTCATGGTGCACTTCCGCATGAGAATATTGATCCCATTGTAATAGCTTCTCGTTTTGTACTTGATCTTCAGACCTTGATATCGAGAGAGCGTGATCCACGTGCCCCGTCTGTTATCTCAGTTGGGAGCTTCCAGTGCGGCACCAAGCCGAACATTACTCCCGACAAGTGTCTGTTGGAACTCACTGTTAGGAGTTTTACCAAGGACGAAAGATCTCGACTTTTGGAAGGAATTAAGCGTAAGGCAGAGGCGAGTTCGCTTAGTTCCAATGCACCGAAGCCTTTAGTCGAATTGACTAAGGAGGCTATTCCAGCCACGTTTAATGACCCTGCTCTGACGGCCCGGCTTGTAGCCATTCTCCAAACATCCCTAGGAAAAAACAAAGTCATACAGGGGAGTCCCGTCACTGTGAGTGAGGATTTCAGCCGCTATTCTGAAAGTGGCATTCCCTCTGTAATGTTATTCTTAGGATCGGTGAATGAAAAACGATTAGGTTCACTCAGAAAAAAAAGCAGTCTTCCATCGCTTCATTCCTCACGTTACTACCCAGACGCGGAAGAAACACTGTCAACTGGTATTCAGGCAATGACAAGTCTTGTGGAGGGTCTTTTGCCGCCAGGGTAATTATCGAGGACACTCACTTTATTATTTGTTTTTGGATAAAAGGTGATGAATCAATAGTCAATCAGTCGGGTGTCCCCGATTGAAGTCGAGTGATTACCGAGCATTTTTCGGCGCAGGTATCATTGTCTTGACTGTGAGGGCCGATAACAACCGACGGGGCGCGACAAACACACGCGTCAAAGTTGGCGTAAGACGCCGCGATACTTTGCTCGAGCGCAGTGATACTGGTCAGAGGATTCAGCAGAATAGACGATGTGGGCGCTTCCAGTTTAAAAAGATCCGTATTTATTTTTGTACAGAAAATGCTCGGGCGTGAGATGCCGGTTGCAACCTCATTTGCTCCGCATTCGTTACGGCTTACATGTTGCTCTTCTGGCTTTGCACTCAGTACATTGTTGCCAATAGGACAGCAAGTGAGGCCTCCACTGCTGCTTGAACCATCATCGACGATGACGACCACACTGTTTGCTTCACATCTTCCATCGGTTATTTTACCAGCGAGCGGCAACTGCGCGCATGTCGTCAAATTCGGAGTGATAATTTCTCGACCATCATCTGTCTTTAGACCATTATCACCTGCTGGGGGCTGCGGAGTCTCCGTTTTGATGTTTGGCACTTTCTTCTTAGCGGGACTAATTTGTCCTGAATTTCCGGAAAAATCACCGTTTGAACAGGCAAGTGCTGTTGTGACCACCACGGCTAAGCCCACTATTATTGGAATAGGTTTCATTCACTTTACCTCAAACTAATTCTTCGGAGTATTAAGGATTAAACTTTAGCATTCGAGCTAAATTTGGCATAAAAAGCGCAGAATTAGCTACTTGCGGCATCATTCTCGGCTTCAATTTCCGCAGGTAAAAGCACAAATTGACTGTCGCTGCTTAAGATGTGTGTAGCCAGACGCGGAAGAAACACTCTCAACTGGCATTCTGGCAATGACAAGTCTTGTGGAGGGTCTTTTGCCTCCAGGTTGATTATCGAGGATACCCACTTTATTATTTGTTTTTGAATAAAAGGTGATTAATCAATAGTCAATCAGTCGGGTGTCCCCAATTGGGAACAGTGGAGCGGAGCTGCAGCTAGAGTTTTACCAAAGCTCAGAGGGATCGGTGCCAGCTGAAGAGTGGCTAGATGATCAAAAGGTGAAGGTTCAGCAGAAGTTTGCTGCTTTATTTGCGTGGATTGGTGACCACGGGAAAATTTTTAACGAGCGCAAGTTCAAACATTTGACCGGATCTGAACAGATTTTTGAGTTCAAAGTAGACGATGGTAGGGTTCTTTGTTTCTTTTTTGTCGGTGGGCGACTGGTTTTGACTCACGGTTTTGTGAAGAAAAGCGACAAAAATCCAAAGGGCGAAATCGAGAGGGCTGAATCCATTAAGGCAGATTTTATAAGTCGAGAGAAAAAATGAAGAAGAGAAAATCAAAAGAGAAATCATGGCTTGATAAAAAACTCGACGATAAAAAATTCAAAAAAGGTTTCATGGAAGAGTACGTCAAGGTTTCAATTGGCGAGCAACTTGCTGCGCTCCGGCAAAAAGCTAATATGACGCAAGCCGCAGTAGCCAAGAAAGTTGGGACAACCGCATCAGCAATCAGTCGCTACGAAAATGCGGAATATGATCGTTACGAACTTCAAACGCTAAGAAAGATCGTCGAAGCATGTGGCGGCAAACTCGACATTATTGTTGCACCAGCCAAAGGTGATGATGCTGCCTGAAAAAAAATCGGCATACAATGGTCGGAAGATCTCCTTGCCAATAATTGAAAACGGTGGTTTTGCTGGGAACGCAACCCCATCCGAGTAAAGCCAGCGGAAAAATGGGCTTAGACATATGATATTCCTGATTTATGCCCTGTGGATTCAAGGTCACCTTTTCACAGGCTTGAGATGATCGACTGGACACAATAAAATTCTTGGATCCAGTGATCCTGACCTCGCTAACAGGTAATTCGATAGGCTCCGCCTCTGTCGCAAGTGATGGCATTGGTCGCAACAAAAGCAAAGGAAAAAGGGTTAAGTACCTGATGTCAAAGTATCCGCTTGAATTTTGTTCAGGTTGTAAACTCATTCATCCCTTTTAAGCATCATTTTTAAAGAGTCAAAACGGAGACCCAAAAAGTTTTCAAGTCCGGGTTTTATGGTCTCATCTCTCATCAGCTCTGATTCCAGAGCAAGAGAGAAGACGAAGCGCCTTAGAGGATTTCCCATTTTGGGACTTTTGCTCCGGACAATCCCACTCCGCGAGATTTCTGGCGGTAGAGTCTAGATTTGGATTTATCAGACTAAGT
>JBIJBX010000280.1:0-3149 GCA_044344995.1 Oligoflexales bacterium
GCCGGCGCGATCGCGAAGAATTACAGGCTGTTTAGCTACGGTGACAGCAGCTTACTGCGCCTTAAAATTGGTCGGTAGGACAACTATTTTTTTCGTTCGAGAATTTGTACCAGCAACTGCAGATCTTCCACTTGCTGATTAAGAGATTTCAACTCTTGATCTTTCTGTGCGACTTGCGCGTTTAGAGCCTCTAACCGCGCCATGTAGCGGCCCTCAACGGATACAACTGTACTTCTGGCCTGCTCTAATGCTTTATGGCAAAACTCAATCAATCCCCTAGCCTCAACACTTGCCATGCCGGCGTCAATAAGTGGCTTCACAAGGGAATCTGGAGTCAAAGTCGATTCAGTCGATTGACTGGAAGGCATCGCAGGCTGATAGCTGGTAAAACTATTGTCACGGGGATGCTGATGGATTGTCTTTTCCTTCACCCCAAAACCAACTTGGTTCGACTCACTCTTCGCCGCTGACGGTATCACTCGCGGGATAGTCCGATCAGGCGAGGGATGTGCTTTGATCACTGCATGGCTGTTAGCAGATGAATTATTTTGACGCGCACTAGGTTTTACAGGATTGATTTGTCCATTAGCCTGATCCACCGTTACGGGAATAAAATATTTACCATCTCGCAACTCTGCGGAGATACGCCCCGTTCGTATACGACGACGAATTGTCATATCAGAGATGCCAGTTTCCCTTGCATACTCGACAATTGATAGCCACTGGTCTGCCATATTTGGACTCCATAACGATTCGGTGCCAAGAACCCACACCGTTCTCTAATAGAATAACAGGGCCAACAGTTCATTTTAAAGCCCGCCAAGTGGTTGGCAGATGCGTCAAAATTTTGACGCGCTCACAGGATGGGCTGTCTTTAAAAGATCTCGTCGCCAGATGTGTTTGAAGGAACACTTGGCAGCGACGCAAGCGCGCGGGTTTGCTGCCAAATAAATTTATAATAGTTTAAATTTTTAAAGACGGATTTCACGTATCGTCGAGTTTCCCGAAAACTCATGGTTTCAACTAGTTCATCCATCTCGAGATCTGCGTAGTTAGACAACCATCGGTCAACAGAGGTCGGCCCGCCATTGTAGGCTGCCACGGCGAGGATTAAATTCCCCTTGTAATAGTCAGCTAGCATCCTCAAATAATAAGCCGAATAACCAATGTTAATTTCTGGCTGCCTGAGCTGACTCAACTCAAAGTTGGTATCTTGCATCACCCTTGCCAGGCGTACAGCTGTGAACGGCATTATTTGCATTAGCCCCTGGGCACCAACGTGGCTTTGAGCATCCTCATCATAAATACTTTCCGCGCGCATGAGAGAGAGCAATAGAAAGGGGTCGACGCCAGCCGCAGAGGCTGCTGGATCCACGATCTCCCGATACGCATATGGATAAAGAAGACGCCAATCAGAATTATATTGGAGCATATGAACTTCAAGATCTGCAACTGAACTTGGGATCCTGCGAAGTGGCGAATCAATCATCTGAGGCGCTTTAAAACCATAAGAGTAATCTTTCAGATCAATAGCCAGGCGAAAAGACTCAACCCAATAGCCCTCACCACCCTTACGGGTAGCTGTTGGCACAAGTCGCAGTAAACGACGGCCTATCCGCTTTCGTCCCCACTTCCCTAAAGCCGATGCGGTTCGCAGTTGAGCTTGTTGCTCGGGCGATAATGTTGAATTTTTGTTGATACGCTCGCCTGAGGGAGCCTTGGAGATGCCATCGAGACTCAAAACACTTGCACCCATTTCGCCTTCGGAAAGTGCGCTCTCAATAGCCAGATTAGCCAAAGCCTTATTGGGTGGTATAGATTCATTCGCCAATGGAATCTTGGGATCAACACCGCGTCTAACACTATCCATCAACTTTGGTTTGCGAGCCAAAATCAACGCGGAATAAAAATTGTCGCCATTACTGGTCAATATTCGCTTATAAATTTCCTCGGCTTCTACCGCTTTGTTTTGCTCCTCGAAAATACGGGCCCGCCAGTAATCAAGCCCACCGTCGATGCCCCTATCCCTTTGCGGTACGTAATTACCCTTATCAAGCAATGCGAGTGCCGCGGTGAAATCACCGCCAAGATAGAGGTTCCAGAAATGATGCCAGCGAACAACAGGGTCCACACCAGGTCTTGCGGCCAACTGCCCATATAATTGGGCGGCTGAACGGTGATAACGCAACTTCGAGAGACCATCAGCAAGATTTTCCATAGCTGGTCTTATATCAACGACATCGTTGAAAAGCTCAATGTAGAGGCTCCAAGTTTTTATTGAGGCCTCGTAGTCACCTTGGCGTGTTTGTATCTGCCCAAGTAAATTCAGTCCTTTGGCGTGATCCATTTTGCCAAAAAGATCCTGCCTGTTTTGCGATTCTTCTAGCCGATCTTCGAGCAAGCGTCTGGCCTCATTCCAAAATCTATTTTGGAATAGATAGTTCAGGCGCTCAAAATCTTCCAATTTGCCAACTTTACCAGAGGCGAATCGGACCGGACCCTGAGTTAGCTCGATTAAAAAGTGCTTGAGGCCTTCATCAAGGTTGACGTTGGAGGCAAGTCGACTAATTAGAGGCAAACCATAAATATAGGGATTCGGTGATATGCAAGTAAGCTCCTGCAACTTTTGAAATGCCCAACGCGCACCATCGCCATGGGGATACTCCGACGCCAGAGATTCGACCACAGGCCACAGCTCTGGCAGACGCTTTAAATCTCTGCGTTCCATGTACGCAATGACCTGCGGGGTCAATCGCTCATCTCTCAAGGCCGGTTTTACTTTTGAGCTCATGTCATTCCAGGTACGAACCAATAGTCGATCCTGCTCTAGAAGCATCACGATCTCGATCATTAGCGCAAATTTTTCAGGTCTCCACATAGGTGACTTTTTTATGTTTCCCTTGGTCATGGCATTAAGTCTGCTCAAAATCGCCTTGGCATTAGTTTTATTCAATGCAGCACGTCCCTGATAAATAGAGACTAGGCCGTACAGCGGACTGTCTGACGGTAGGACTTTTTGAGCGGCGGCAAAACTTTCTTCTGCCTCTTTGGGATTTTCTTCGAAAGCCGCCAACCCACGGGAGAATAACGCGACAGCTTTTTCTTCACGTTGCGGGATCGACCCTACGTCCATTTTTTTCAAAGCTTCT
>JBIJBX010000066.1:0-11248 GCA_044344995.1 Oligoflexales bacterium
TCCCATGATGATGGCAGCGCGCGATGGTAGCTGGCCAGTTGATCCCTTTTCATAAAGTCTAATTCGGCCTTGCGCGGCGGTGCCAAGAACCGAAACATGCCGATGCTTCAGTTCGGCGCCAATGACACTGATTTGTGGTGCACAGATTAATTCAACCACTTCACCGCCACCCTCTGCGGTTCTAAGCAAGGCGGCCGGTGGTTTATAGGCTTTTTCATTGGCTAAAATCAGATACTTGCAGCCGAAATGAGCTGCACTGCGCATAATGGCGCCAAGATTGTGAGGGTTTTCGACATCCTCGATAATTAGAGAGACAATCGGATGATCTGGGTTCTCCTCGAGCCATTTTAGGAATTGATCCCAAGTCGTCGGAGCACGACGCTTAGCAAGGATACAAACGCCCTCGTGGTGGCTGCTGCCAGAAATCTTGTCCATGTCGGAGGCGGTTACCACATGGTAGGCCTTGCGGCGACGAGCACAGGATTTGATTAGCTCAGCGCAGTCTTCCAGTCGCGACTCCACCACGTAGACTCTTATGATGTCTTCGGCCCTTGTTTTGTAGAGTTTCAAACAAGCATTTAGACCACAAAGTTTAACCTCGTCTGGGCTACCTTTGCCGCGGTTGGCATCATGAGTGCGTTTGGGCTCACTATTGCCCGTTGGCGTCGGGGGCTGGCGCTTGGGGGGTAGGGCGGCTTTAACTGGGGCTTTCGGCTTCATTTAAGTCGGCTGCTTTCTTGGTGGGCCATCTGTGGGGGCAAGAAGGCTCGGGATGGGAGCTAGATACAATTTTTTGAAATAGCCGGCAATGTTTTTTATGGAATTTAAGGGCATTTTTAATTGAATCCTATAGCAGCTCTTGTTATATGGGGCGCCCCTGGAAAGAAGAACTGCGAGCCGTCCAAACGGTTCATGCTTGGAAAAAGGAGGTCGCCCATGACCAGCTTACCTGTTGTTAAAATGAAAACGCCCAAGAAATTCTCACATCCGTGGGTTTTTCAAAAGATGGTTGAGCGCGGAACTGGCGACGCAAGGCCCAAAAACGGTAGCGTCGTCGATCTGGTCAACCCGGATGGCCAATGGGTCGGACGGGGACTTTACAACGGGCATTCTCGCATTGCTGTTCGCATATTGACGGAAAATGACATTGAAGAGATCAACGAGGATTTTTTTATTGATCGTTTTCGGCGAGCGCTGCAGCTGCGTCGGGATATTCTGAAGCTTGAAGACGTCACCAATGCCTACCGTCTTGTGCACTCCGAGGCCGATGGTCTCAGCGGGCTTGTCATTGACCGTTTCGGTGATCTGCTAGTGATTGAGTACTTTTCCAGTGGAATGTACCGCTTACACAAAGTTATCGAGTCAGCTTTAAGACGATTTTTCCCCTCGGCAACCATTTATTTTTTTGCGGAAGAACACGTTCAAAAGCAGGAGTCCATTGACATTCGTAGCCCAAAAGTTCCGGAGCCAACGGTTATTGAAGAACATGGTTTAAAATTTCAGGTCGCGCCAGGATCTAAACATAAAACAGGATTTTTCTGCGATCAGCGGGACAATCGCAAGCTTCTGGCTGAGCTTAATCGTGGTGGTCGGGTTCTGGATATCTGCTGTAACAGCGGTGGCTTTGCCGTGTATGCCAAAGCACTAGGCGGTGCTAGTGAGGTGACCGGGCTGGATTTGGACGAGGAGGTGATTGAACTGGCGAAGAAAAATGGCGCAATGAACAACGCCCAAATCAAATTTGTCCATGCAGATTTATTCCCTTGGACCAGGGAGGCCGCATCAAGGAAACAAACGTGGGATACCGTTATTCTTGATCCAGCTAAGCAAACTCGCAGCAAAGAAGATGTTCCAAACGCTCTCAAGAAATATTGCGATATGAATCGTCAAGCCCTAAGCGTAGTAAAATCAGGCGGGCTATTTGTGACGTTTTCCTGTACGGGGCTCGTCAGTGAAGACGAGTTTTTGGAGTCCATACGACGTGGAGCGTTCCAGGCGCAGCGTCAGGTGCAAATTTTTAAAATTACTGGTGCGGCAGGCGATCATCCGCATCTGGTCAATGTGCCAGAGAGTCGCTATTTGAAAGCTGTTTGGGCCAAGGTTTGGTAACTGATGCCGATTGAATTTGTCTCGAATCATTTGGCAGATCATCCCATCACGCAGATCCAATACGCCACGGAGACCCGTGCGTGGAAAATTGCTGATGAAATATTAAATTTGACCACGTTACAAAACGTAGAGAAATCAATTGATCAAGTTATAGCTTGGTTGGAAGATCGTGGGCTTGAATCTGTAGAGATTGAAAATTTAGCGCCTTATTTCGGCGTGGTTTGGCCGTCGGCCCTTGCATTGGCCGCTTATTTGAACCAGTCCGAAATCAAGCCTTTGCTGCGGGGCAAGTCCTCAGTTGAATTAGGCTGCGGTCTCGGTATTCCATCGTTGATTTTTAGCAAGGCTGGCGGTGATTGCACGCTCGTTGATAATCATCCGAGCGTGCCTGTTTTTTTACGAACTAACGTGGCACAAAATGAACCGGTTAAATTGACATTTAAGCCGCCTGAGGTGGCATTGCGAGATGCTGCGATATCAAAGAGACGCTATGATTGGGTTATCGCGAGTGATGTGCTCTACGATAAGAGTCTGGTCGGCACAATCATTCAGATGATTTCATCGCTAGCTGCCCCTAACGCGCACTGTGTGATCGCCGATCCAGGTCGTGCCTACATCCAGGAATTTGTCTCTGCTATGAATCGGGCTGGGTGGACAGAAGAGCTGGTGAGCTGGACCGTACCTGCATGCCCGCCTCAGTTTGAGAAGGGCTGCGATATCTTCGTTTTGATATTTAAACGATCGATTCTTGATTAAGAGAAGTATGGTGGGGAAGCACAGACTCGAACTGTGGACTTCCTGCTTGTAAGGCAGGCGCTCTAACCAACTGAGCTACATCCCCGAAAAAAGGAAGGCCCCCTTTATGGCAGTCGAGGCGCGGTTTGTCAACTCATTCCGATCAATCCCAAAGGCTTCTGGCAGTTTTATTTGGCCGAAATAAACCAGTATATTCAGCGGATTAAAAGAAATGCTTTGGTAATCCGAAAGGCTGCCGAGAGTTGTTTTAAGCTCGAAACGGGTGCTTCGAAGGTCGGGGATCTGGTTTTTCGAGTTGGGAGGGTTGGTTCATATGCTTTGCTTCATTGTGACAGAGCATGCTGCGGCGAAGTCCGTAGCGACCGTTCTACTGGATTTCAGAGCTCATCCTGAGACCGCTGGTCCTGTGGCCTAATGGCGCCTCTTCGCGGGTGTGGAAAAGAGTTCACCGGAGTCTAGAGCCGGTGGTTACGAAGAGGTAGGCTGGACGCTTCAAGATGCGTGGTGCTGAGGAGCGTCAAACAAGTTCGAACTGGCAGCGGTCCCTACGAGGAGTATGGGGCCGCTTTTTTTTATTTTGTAAGTGCGATTTTGTGACGAAGATCAAACCAGACGATTTTTTCAAACTCAGGATTAAACGGCAGAGTCACATCGCTGGCATCAAAGCAGTCGATCACCCTCATCCAAGGTCCAACTTGGGTCTTTCGGGGTGAGACAAACACGTGCTTGCCGCGATGTTGTTCAGGAATTTTAAGAGCCTCAACCTGGGAGGTCTCCAGATGCGCGGATGCAATAAAAAATTCAGTCTTATCCTCGTTGATGATGATGCCTGAACGCAGTAGACGAGCTGAGACGGCCGACATGGGCTGAGAAAGAGCTTTTGCGAGTGTGGAATGTTCGACAATTGTTCCGTTAGCGATGATGGTCACGTCAGTTGCGACGGTAAACACATCGTCTAGATCGTGCGATATTAAAATGATTGATGCTTTGCTTTCCCTCATCCAGTTTTGTAGCCAGTCAAGTATTTGTAGCCTTGTTGGTCGATCAACCGCCGCAAATGGTTCGTCGAGGAATAGCCATTGACATGGGCGCAAAAGAGCCCTCGCAAGATTACATCGCGATAGTTGTCCGCCGGATATCTGGGTTGGCAAACGACTCAAAATATCCAAATCAAGACCAAGGGATTTGGTTAGTGAGGTGATACGTTCAAGTTTTTCAGTTTTAATCAGTGAGCTGTCGTGCATAGCCAGAAATAAATTCTCAAGAATAGAAATCCCTGGGAAAAGTCCATCAACTTGGCCCATAAGACTGATGCCCCGGCGGTGCGGCGGCAAATGGGTGATGCTTTTTTCGTCGACGCGCAGGTCCCCAGAATTCGGCGCTACAAGACCAGCGGCGATATTGGCAAACGTGGATTTGCCGGCACCGCTAGGCCCACAAACCACGTACCAACGCTCGGTTGCTAGTTCGAGATTGAATTCAGCCGTCCATGTCTTGGTAGCGTATCGCACATGGTCAAAAATCAGCTTAGGCATCGTTTACGCCCTCGGATTTGTAAAAATAAAGCACGATAATCGATGTGATGAAAATGAGTAGCGTAGCCACAAGCGAAGAATCTCCAAATCTGTACTGATTCATCAGTCGAATCATGGTTGTGGTCAGGGCCGGTGATGTCGCGTCCCCGAGTATAGTCACAATTGACGTTTCGTTTAAGCATAACGCTAAAGACAGCGCGAATACGATTATAAAACTCAGGCGCAACGCAGGCCATTCTACCCTACGAAAGAATGTTGACTCTTTTAAACCCAGGAGAAGGCGTGATTGATTGCCGGAAGCGAGGCGACTGCCGTAAGTAGGCATGAAAAATGATAGGGCAAAGGGCAGCATCGCTGAAGTCAAGGCAGACGCTATGAGAGGTTGTCTAGCGGAAAAAAAATCTCCGCTTGATTGTAAAACCAGAAATCCAAAGCCGAGTGCCATGGGAGGAATGACTGCGGCGCTAAAAGTTGCCAATTGTAAAATGTTAGCGACCTTTTTGTCGCCTTGACTACTAGCGCGATGATAGGCCCTCGATAGTAACCAGGCAGCTATGGTGATGAGACTGGCGGCGGGAATGGCAAAACTTATAGACACCCCTATTGCAGAGGTTAAAACTGCCGACGGAGCTGTAACGCCACCGTTCACGACGTGTCGTCCTGCTTCGAAAATCAAAGCAATAATTGGCGAAAGAACTAGACCATCAAATAAAAGCGTAAGGCCAATTGACATGTAGATCATCCGTCGTGATTGGAACAAGAGGGGCCGGATAGTTGAATATCCAGTCAGGGTGACCTTCGAGCTAGATTTTGCAAGGGCGGAGCGATTGAGACTCCAGATAGTGAACCAAGCAAATAGTCCACATAAGAGGGTGTGAATTAGCGTCAAGACGCCGGCGAGCTCCCAGTCAGCGGCAGAGTAAATAGCGTGATAGATCGCTATCTCTAAAGTTTGAGCCTGCGGTCCGCCGCCAAGAATGCTCAGCGCACCAAATGAACCCATGCTCATCAAGAAAGAAAGACCGCCAAAATATAAAAGAATCGGGCGTAGAGCGGGCCAGAGTAGGAACTTTATTACATTTTTTGGATTTAATCCCATGATTTCCGCCGATCGCAGCTGCTCAATCGGGAGTTCGAGCACTCGCCTAAATAAGATCGCTGAGCAAAAGGGAACATTCATCAGCGAGTTGGCCCACACAATGGCTTGTGGCGAATAGAGAATCTTTGGGAAGGGGGATTCGAGGCCGATTTGCCGCAAGATTTGCGTGCAATAGCCATTATTTCCCCAC
Organism: Oligoflexales bacterium; assembly: GCA_044344995.1. Lineage (GTDB taxonomy): Bacteria > Bdellovibrionota_B > Oligoflexia > Oligoflexales > RGVZ01 > CAMDKS01. The sequence continues at coordinate 5,690 of JBIJBX010000066.1, forward strand.
GCGATAACGAGACCGCTAGCCACCACAATCGATGGTAGGCAAAAAGATGTGATTCTAATTAGCATGGAGCATCTGATGCTCCAGAGCGGTAATGAAAATAGAGCCAGCGCAAGCAATGGCGAGAATAAGACGACGATTAGGGCGGAATACGTCGCTTGGAAGAGGGTAAACGTTAAACTTGCGAGGAGTTCTGGCTCTGTGAAGCGGGTAAGAAGAGAGGATGTGCCAGTTTTAGAAAAGAGTACTGTCAACGCGAAAACGAGTGGCAGGACAGAAATGCCAGCCAATAGGAAGGCAAAGGCAAGACCGCCTTTTGAGCGCTTTGCTTTCCAGTAGGTTATTTTAGAAAGGCCTTCGTCCATTGTTCTACCCAAGCCTGACGATTTGCTGCGATAACGTTTGCCGGAATGTGCAATATTTTATTTGGTTTTTTTATTGTTCTGAATGCTTTTGGCAGTGCGATATCGAAGTCCACTACAGGATACATCCAGTTTTTGGCAGCGATGATTTGTTGGGAGTCTTCAGTCAGTAAAAACTCCAAAAATGACTTGGCAAGCAGTCCGTTGTTCGTCGTCTTTATTATTGCCGCGTTTTCGTAGGCAATATAATGCCCTTCTGGGAACACGAGGGCTTGGTAACGCTCCTGTTTCTCTATCTCAAGGTGATAAGCCTCGCTGGTCGTATAGGACAAGACAATAGGGGCCTCGCCTTTAGTAAATAGGCTGTAGGACTCAGACCAGCCTTTACTGACTTTTAGCGTCTGCTCTCGGAGTAATTCGAGAGATTTCTCGGTGTCTTTCGGATTGACCGCATGCAGCCATAATAGCAGACCAAGACCGGTCGCTGATGTGCGGGGATCTTGTATCAGTAGGCTTTTTCTGAACTCCTTTGCGCGCAGGAGTTCTCCCAGATTTTTGGGCCTTGGAAAGGGTTGGCCGTTTTTTTGCTTGGCCTTGGTGTCGAACATGAATGCGTAATACCCGTAATCATATGGAATAAATTTTTTTGACGAAGCTGACTTGGCACGGGCGGCCTGAGGTTTCGTATTGGGCGCGACAAGATCAACATCCATAAAAAACCCAAGATCCTGTGCTGAGGCTGTCAGTGCGTCATCAATGCCAATTACGACATCCGCTTTTGTTCGTGTCCCCTCAATTTTAAGCCTAGCTAGTAGTGCGGCTCCATCAGCGGCTGCCACCCACTTAATCTTGCACTTACACCGTTGTTCAAATTTTGATTGTAAAGTGGGTCCTGGGCCCCATTCAGACAAAAATGAATCGTTTGCGTAAATGGTGAGCTCGGGATTTGCTCCATAAGCAGATTGCCAGCTGATGAGGGCCAACGAAATAAAAGCGAGTAGGTGTCGAAGCATGGTGACCTTCTGGTTAAGGCAATAGATCGTCAAATATTGAAGATGAATGAAAACAGGTAAAAAGTAAACCTCACGAGCTTACTTCTGCTATTGGTCAGTGTCTCGACCTATTTGCTTAAGCTGCCAGTGGCAAGACCATTCTGATGCCATCAAGCTCAACTTGCACTTCACCATTGATTACAGAAAAGTTTATTTTTCGCTTTCCTACAAGAATACTACCGGACTGCTGATTTGAACAATCAATGATCGTTTTGATACCATTTTTCCAGACCACCATAGGGTTACCACGCTCATCTACGTCAAAGCCATCCAGTTGCCAAGCGCCCTGGATATTGTTTTGAACGAGATCAGAGGCTTCCTTCCTAAGGTCACTTTCCAGGTGGGTTAGACGGTTGGTGATGTCGATCAGATCATGCTCTAATTGCACGTCATCTGGTGCATCGGCGGAGGTAACGGGTTCATCAAAAGCAACGGGAGCAGCGGCCAGCATTTCGGTATTTTTGTCCCTGTCCATGACGGCCTGGTACTGTTCTGATGCCTCGGCTAACTCGGAAATGCTCTCTGTCAATTTTGCTTCAATTTCATCCTCGGCACTGCTATCGAGTGAATCTTCCGCCGGTTGGGTTTCGTCTTCGGCGAGCTCAATCTCTTTGATTCTGATCTCTGGCGTCCCACTAGTACCCAGGTTGATCGGGACATCAAACGAGCTGGTATTATCAGCGCTTCGCACAGGGATGTCTTTAATGGCCGTAGCGACATGGTTCATGGCTGCCGATAATTCGTCGTCTTGCGGCCCTTGATCACTTCTATCGAGGCTTTCCATATTTTCAAGAGCGGTATCTTTGCTTGCCTCTGTGGCCTCCGCTGGCTTGGGAGCAATCGCTTCGGCGAAGATTGATATACCCAAACGCTCCACGGTCTCCTGCAGAGATTCCCCGGCCTGAGAGTGGGTTAGATAGGTGTCTAGAATGTTTTTAATCGCTTTGGGTGTTTCGCTGGCAGGAATGCCGTCAGCCACCAGGGAAGCGAATTCAGGATATTGCGCATTTTTCCCCCCAATGGCGATTCGGTAGCCTGAATCTTCGCCGATAATGCTTACGTCGAGCGTGTGGCAGGGGGTACAGCAACGCGAGCACCCATTTACGCCGATTTTGACGGGGTTTTCAGCGCTAAGCCCAGCTAGCTCACTAGAAATGTCCATAGCCGTGCCCAATGCGTCTTGTACATGGTCTGGACACAACGCGCCCATGCAAGCCACGGGCTGGTGTATTCCGCTTTGGTAGTTTCTGACGTCGAGACCGATTGATTGGAGTTCTGACGTGACGTGATTGACTTGGTCGGGTTTTACAATAAGGGCAAGACGTTGATCTTCAGTTGCCTTGACCATGTGCGCGCTTGATTCGCAGAGGCTTGCGATTTTTTTGAGGTGCGATGCGCTGTAGACGCCTCCGTCAATTTCCGCAATTAAGACGACGCTACCGTTGTTCAGATTAAATTCTTTTGTCATATGGTTGCCCCGCGCATCTGGGATTAGGCGTCACGATAAAGCCTATTCTTGGGGATGGATCGGATCTAATGGGGGCAACTTAATGGCGATAGCTTAAAGCAGCGTGCCTTGGTATTTGGTTTAAACAAAAAAGCCAAAGGGTTTCCCCTTTGGCTTTTGATGGTTATCTCGGTCTGGTTAAGTCAGATTTTCCATATAATCTCTTAGGCGCTGGTTCATCAGAGCTTTCGAAACCCAGAAGGTTTCTGATAGCTGGTTGACGATATCGTAAGAGGTGTCGATTTTCTCGACTTCTTTTCTTAGCATTTTGCCAGGCGCAAGTAATAAGCCAGCAAACAGGTTGGCTCGGATATCTTGAACTTCCTCTGGACAAGCACGCAGATGCGCTACATGCAGGCTTCCACTGTTGACCAAATATCTGAAGAGCTCGCGAGCAACTAAAAAGCGCAGGTAAGGGCGCATTTCACTGCCTTTGTGCCTGACTGTTACCTTGAGATCTGCTCCTTGTCCTTCTGTCCGTACTTCAACAGGAGTGGCAATTGTCTCGTCAGAGACGATGGTGAAGTTGGGGAACAGTTGGCAGATTTCTGGCAAATAAACCGGAGCTTCTTCAAATTTTCCCGTCGCGATGATCGAATCAACTGCCTTCGAGATGCTTGGACGATCCACATCAAAAAGCTCTTCAAAAGATAGTCTTGGATTTTCGCCTTGATAGCGTCCAGGATTTTTGAAGAATTCTTTTTTCAGGTTTTCGCCTGTCCGGCCGGTTAGGGCAAAAGCACCGTATCCACGGTATTCAAACACAGCCTCTTCAAAGCCAACTTTGCCAGAAGCGATATCGATCAAAAGGCGCTCGTCGATCGACAGGTGGTCAGCGATTGTTCGCAGTGTGGAAAGGGCGCGGATATTTTTCTTGCCTTTTTTCCAGTGGCTGCAATCTGCGGGATCATAGCCCAAGATAGCTCCGACATCTTGATCGATTACTTTGACGTTACCCTCGTAACGAATATCGAGCGCCTCTTTGCAGAACTTAAAAAGGGTGGCCGAATGTGGGTAACGATTCTCGGCAATCTTTTTCATCGAAACTACCTCCTTGTGGTGACGAAAACGGCGTGGCCCGTTTGGCGACGGTGAAAATTGCCCAAGCATCCTGCTTAGGTTTTTTTTGGATTTTGTTGAATTGTCTCTCTAGAAAATTAGACAGCACTTCGAGGGGCGCTGTCAACTCGGCAGCATCCACAATAAAAAACTTCAGGTTTTTCCGTTATTGTGCCTTGGCACAAGGGATCGTGAGGTGTGCTGCTAAGTTTGACAAAAAACCCCATGATTTCAAAATCATGGGGTCAATTTTAGTTATCCCTGAGTGAATAAGCCTATTTGGTGGGTTCGAGGATGGCCATGGTGATGGGGCCAGGCACATAATTGGGTTTACATTTTACATTCGAGATGACGCGATCTAAAAGTTGGCGAGCCCGTTCCGGGTTTTCGCGTTCTCGTCCCTTCAATCGAACAACAACCTTGACCTTGTCTCCTCGGTCCAAGAACTTATCAATGGCATTTAATTTTGTTTGGAAGTCGTGATCTGCGATGTTTAGCTTCAACTGAATTTCCTTCAGTTCCTGCACGATCTGCTTCTTCTTGGCCTTTTTCAACTCGTACTGGACCTTCTTGAAGTCTTGAACCCGCATGACAGGGAAGTCACCCTTGTCACTGATCATGACCAAATCAAGCCCAGCTTCTTCGGCGCGAGAAAGGGCTTCTAGGACTGATACGATTTCGTTGGAGTCGTTACCGACAAGGCGGACTTTAGTGTAATTGCGGGCGGCGGCACGGTTGATAACTTGCAAGCACGTTCTCCTCTAGAGATTGCTGATAAAAGGCTGGTGAACAGCCCGAAAAAAATAGCAGTAGTAGACCCGAAATGCTAGCACAGTCTGCTGGATGTGGGAAGTTTTACCCACCTGCCGCAGTCGGTGCTGGGAGCTTTAATTTCTCTGTAAATACCGATTGTTAAAGATTCCGCTGGTAGTGGATGGAACCTCAAAAGTTTGAAAACTCGAACCCACGCGCCAGTTTTCAAGACAGACACGAGGGGCGGTAGGGGCTCCAAAAAGCTCCTGTCGCGGTGATTTTTGCTCCTGACGAGGGGAGTTTTCTTCGCTACAGCAATGCCGCGGCCAAGGTCGCAAGCTCACTGCGCTCGCCACGATTGAATGTGATGTGAGCGGCTATTCGCTCAGATTTGAATTTTTCAATCACATAGGTCATGCCGTTATTTTCGCTGTCGATATAGGGATTATCAATTTGGTACGGATCCCCCGTCAGTACGATCTTGGTGCCTTCTCCCGCGCGCGTCAGGATCGTCTTGATCTCGTGCGGCGTTAAGTTTTGCGCCTCATCCACCACGAAGAACTGGTTTGGCAGGGAGCGACCGCGAATATAAGTCAACGGTTCAACTGCTAGCATGCCTTGGTTGATCAGTTCCTGGTAACTCTTGCTGAATCGTTTGGTTCGTCCTTGTTGACCACCGCTTAGCAACAATTCGAGGTTGTCAAAGATTGGCTGCATCCATGGATTTAGCTTTTCGTCGAGATCACCTGGTAGAAAGCCGATGTCTTTACCGAGCGGAAAGATTGGACGGGCGACTAGGAGCTTGTGATATTCATCGTCGTCTGTAGTT
>JBIJBX010000281.1:0-3088 GCA_044344995.1 Oligoflexales bacterium
TGGCAATCCCGCAGTCGAGGCTGTTATAAATGAATTGTTAGATACGCATAAGGTGGAGCGACTGATTGTCGTCCCTCTTTATCCTCAGTACAGTAGTTCTGCCACGGGTACAGCCATTGAGCGAGTTCAAGAGGTCTTGGCTAAACGATCAGTCATACCAGCCGTGAGGTTTGTGGGTGACTTTTATGAAGACGAGGGTTTTATATCGGCCCAGTCTGAGATCGCCAAAGAGAAACTCGCGGCCTTTAAGGCTGATCATGTGCTGATGAGTTATCATGGACTGCCTGAAAGTCATGTGCAGGCAACCACCCGCGGGCATTGTCTTAGTAAGCCGGATTGTTGTGCGAGCCTTGGCAGTCACAATCGTTTCTGTTACAGAGCCCAAGCGTTTGCGACATCACGTTCATTAGCTCAGAAACTTGGCCTACAGCCCAAGGACTATTCGGTGGCATTCCAAAGTCGCCTTGGCCGAACGCCTTGGATCAAGCCGTTCACGGATATGATTTTGGCTGATCTCTACAAAAGTGGAGTTAGGCGTCTAGCCGTGACGGTGCCATCCTTTGTAGCCGACTGTCTTGAAACCATCGAAGAAATTGGAATGCGGGCGCGAGAAGACTGGAAGGCCTTGGGAGGCGAAGATTTTCTCTTAATCCCGTGCGTAAACAGTGATCCTCGCTGGGTAAAGGCTTTGGCTGCGTTGGCCAAGGGTGAACGGGCTTGAGGGTTTTTAATACCCGACGGCAAAAAATTTTTGTTCTCGCCCTAGGCTTTTGAAGCGTTACGAAGCATCAGATTCATATCACCTAAACGATCAGCGATGATATTTGTAAGATTGCGAAAAACCTTAAGACCAATCGTAGGGTTTTGATCAAACAAGTCATTGAGTGCCTTGGCGTCACAGGAGCAAACTTCTGTGTCCATTTGGGTTAGGGCCGAGGCCGTTCTGCGTCCCAGGCGAGCAAGTGCTAGCTCTCCAACTGTATCGCCAGCACTAATGGTCGTAAGAAACTCGGGGTTTCCACCCTGGACGCGGGCCATTTCGATTCTGACGCGGCCGTCAATGATAAAGAAAACTTCAGACGCTTTTTGGTCTTCAAAAATAAGTTGGGTTGCAGAAGCTTTTTTCTCAAACTTCATGACTTTTGCGATTTTTCCTAAGTCATCAGAGCCAAGACCTTGAAAAATTTTCATATGCTTTAACATCTCGGGATTAGCTGATTGTGTGCTCATGATGGGATTCTCCGCATGAAGACAAATTAATGGGACGCTAACATCAGTAAAAACAAGATTATCGCCACTGCGGCGATCGCTTTTTTCTCGGCCACAAAGGCTGCTGACAAACTTGGGGGTACTGGGAAATCATCAGCGATAGGGGATTTTAGAGGCAGCCATGGTGGAACCCGGTCCATGTATCGCTGATATTCATCGCCAAACTTAGCCAGTAGGGTGTTTTCCTCGTACTTAGCTATGCAGTGGTATTGAAACATAAAATAAAGGAGAAGTGGCGCCCCAAGCCAGATGATACCCGCGTAGAAAATGACCCCAAAAGTTATGACGAGGTTTGCCATATAAAGAGGATTTCTTATTAAAGCAAAAGGACCAGTTGTGACGAGATGATCAGAGCCGACATCATCGCGGGATGGGTCACCCATAAAAGCGACCGTATAGACCCGGGCAGCAGCTCCAATGACCATCAGAAGTGTGCCAACAGTAGCGGTTCTTGCTGAGGGATTGGCAAAGAGAAGTAAAAACAAAGTGGCCGGTATGGCTGTGTAGTCGCGCCAATAAAATAGCCGCTCGCCAATTTCGGTCAGGGACATGTTACCCAAGCGCTGACTGGAATCATCATCACCGTCAATGCCGGATTTTAGTCGATCTTTATTCATGGAGCCCTTTAAAAATATGCAAACAGGGGAGTTATGACCAAAGATTCCAGCAAAAACCGTTTGCGGATTTGTCACAATGCCCACCCCTACATCATACGCCACTATGACCAAACTGTGGTAGTGCCTGAAAGCATCCGACCTTGCCTCCTGTGGAACAATTGAGCAGAGCCAGCTAACAGTCGGATGATGACCGGCGGCTACAGTTTTTAAAGGTTTGCGGAGGCATGTCATTAACGAGCCCAAGGAGTGATAAATGCTGAGATTTTTGCTGTAATTTTGAATAGAGCAAAAAAAGCAGATGCGGATGCTCTTGGGAGGGCGTGGAAGATTGAAAGACTTGGGTTTGTGACAAAATGAGACTGATTTCACCCAGTACGTTCCACGGTGTTCAAATCTCTGGATAAAGTTGATGAATAATTGGCCGATGAACTTTAAACGGTCCCGCACTTTGGCTGCCGGACTGCTCTAAGGATGAAAGGCGTAAAAATGGGTCACAAGCCACAAACTGACTATGAGACTTACCGTGAAATAATGAACGATCTTCTCAAGCCGATTTCATCCGACGGCCTTGATGACGACACCTTAAAACGCCTCTACGAGAGCAAAATTGTCTATCTAGAGAACCTCAGGGTGAAGTGTTTCCGCGACATGAATGGTGCCAAGGAAACGCACTTCACGAAAGAGGATTATAAATTGATTCTTGAGGCCGTTAAGCAGGCAAGAGACCATCTTCGGGGTGTAGTCCTCGGAGTTATCAATAATCGCCTCAAAAATATTCGTTCAGCTTGACCTGACACCTCCCATGGAGCCATAGACTTTGGCGCGTCGGTACGGACGGAGAGCTGTTTCGAAGCTCGTCGTCCTTGTGGTACACTGATAGAGGCCAACAGTAACTTTGCGCCTTCATTGGGGGGTAAACCTTCATGGTCCGTCGTATCCTCGTCGCCGATGACAGCTCGACGATTCAAAAAGTAATTAAAATTGGTTTGGCAAACTTGCCGAATGATATTCGGTCCGTTTCTTCCTTAATGGAAGCAACGAAGTTTGCGCAACCCGGGCAATTTGATCTGATAATTGCTGGTGCTGGTCTACCAGGTGTTTCAGCAGCCAGTGATTTTAAAAAGCTGTCGGAACAAGCGGGTGGTGTGCCGTTGATTATTCTCATGGGTAGCTACGACGCCGTGCGTGAACCCGAGTTGAGA
>JBIJBX010000282.1:0-3082 GCA_044344995.1 Oligoflexales bacterium
TCAGGGAATGCTCACTCCCCCGCATATAAAGAAACTGCAACTTAGCCCGTGCATAAGCCAACTGGTATGCATGTTCATCAGATAATTTTTCCGTATCTCGGGCATACTCCGCCCAATTAACGCGAGCTTCCTCGTTATTTATGAGTTTTTTAGCCCAATGATCCCGAGCCGCGGTAACCGAGTTACCACCAAATCGCATACCGGTTAAACAAAGAATCTCGTGAATGAGATAGTTGATATTCCAAGGGTCTCTGGCAATGATTGGAACCAGCATATCCATGCTACTTGACCACTCACCTTTACGGTCAAAGTAACTTGCTTTTAACCATTGAATCTCAGCATCAATGTCAGATAGGGCACCTTTTGGCGCTTCAATACTTTGAAGAATATCCATCGCCTTGTCTGGCTCGTCATGATTCATCAAAAAATTCGCATAACGAAGTCTAGAGCTTTGGCCTTTCGAGTCTAAGCTGAACATCTTGGCGTAGTGCTGCCCTGCTTTCTTTACGTGCCCCATACGCATGAAAAGCTCAGCCAGATGAAAATGAACATCCCAGTCCTCAGAAAATCTGGCATTTAATGCGTTCAGCAGAGATAAGAACTCCACCCGGTCACCGTTATCAGCTAGCTGCCGAATCCTTTCCCGACCGATCAAGTACTCTTCCACGCTAACTCCAGCTATTTTCAATCGAGATACCAGAAGGCAGAAGCGGATCTCAGGATTGTCGGGGTGCTGATCATAAGCTGACTCAAACAGTTGCTGGGCAGACTCGTAGTCGCCACTTCCCAGAAAATAACTGCCTATTTTTTGAACCACTGCTGGGTTGTTACCCGCAACTTTAAGAACTCGTTTGTAGAGCTGAAACGCGATTTCGTGTTCGCCATGCTCCGTCAAGACGCGCGCTGCGAAGTACAGAGCATTTTCATCAACCTGCCCCTGGTTAAGCATATCTTGCGACAGTGCCCGCGCGGCATTACGACGAAGCTCGGCCTCAACTTTATCTCCACGCTGATGGCGGAAATTTGCGGTCGCGAGGCTTTCATAAATCTGAATTTCAACTGGGGCAAACCCCTTATTCTCCATCCACCAAGCCACCAAAGCCTCAACGGCCCGCTCCGCATCATCGAGTCGACCCATTTGGGCGAATTCGTGTGCTAGTCGTCGATGAGTCTCAAAATTGCCATAAACATTAAATGGAGCCATCAACTCAAACTGTTGGAAATATTGATCACCCTTCGCTTCATCACCCATGTTGTAATGAATCTGACTCAGGCCGAAGAGACTTGGATACCATTGAGGGTCCATGCTTAGGCAATGCTCGTAGTAATATCTTGCCCTTTCAAAACTACCCTGTTGTTCACCGGCAAAACCAAGTGCAAAAGAGAGCAATGCGGAAGGACCAAAATCAGCCGACACTGCCTGAAGCTCTGTCATATGCTCTGCATGTCGATCGGGATTTTCGAACATTCTGATAATCACAAAACAGATTTTTGACAAACCGTCATCTTGACTCTGCTCTGACTGCTGAAGATATTGCCCGCTGAGTTCCGGGAGCCGGCCAAGCAGGCTCATCAGCTCAATTCTACGCAAATGGATTAAGGTGTCGTCTGGGCCCGTGCTCGAAGCAAGAATATCGCGCAAAACACCATCGGCCTCTTCGTATCGCTTAACGAAGATCAGCTTATTGGCAAATTCAAGTTGTTCGCGTGTATTTTGATCCATCAAACCATATTTCCAATCCAACCATCGACCGGCCTACCTCGAGGACGCGGTGATCTGCTGATCGCCCTTCAACCGGAAAGCTATCGGCAGTTCCTCCAAGACCTCAAAATGACAGAGGATTTCACCAACCAAAGCACACTCCAAGAGCGCCAAAATGACTGGGACTCATCCATTAATTTTTTTAATTACCAACTGCTATGAGTAGCGTTGCTCTCGATGAGATTTATGGGGTACCATCTCCCTAATAATCGTATCTCGACATATTTTTCCAGGAGGCTCTATGCGCCAGTTTTTAGCCATCGCGTTGTTTTTAGCCACGACTGCGGCGAATGCGGCATCAATTCCAATGTATGATTTTCCCCTTAAGAACGGTGAGTCACGAGATGAAATCTACAAAATGTCCGACCATAAAAATTCAGTATTTGTGTTTGAAGCCTACCGTTTAAGTTGCGGCTACTGTAACGAGAATGCCCCAGCTGTTGATGACCTTGCGGTTGATTACGCGGATAATGCAAGAGTACAAGTGCTTGACCTGGGACTCGACACCTCTGACTCCGATTTTGCCGAGTGGATCGCACGCCATAAACCCAATCACCCTGTGGTCCAAGACACTGGACGCCGCGTATTCAATGCCCTTAAAACAAGTAGCGGAGTGCCGCAAGTTTTTGTCGTTAACTGTAAGGGTGAAATGGTAGGAAATCATGTTGGCACATGGGCTGGCGCGGAAAAGAGAATTCGCTCCCTTGTCAATCAAGCACTGGCGACGACCTGCCAATAAATTCAAGTATCATTGGTAATAAAGAATTCCCCCGCTCGAGCTTTGCTCGCCGCGGGGGAAATTTTTTATCTACTTTACTTTCTAGCAATTAATGCAAGATCTCAACTTTAAGCTCAGGCGAACGCTGTGTGATTTTTATTGTAGCCTTACCCTTGCAGCCTGCTAGCTTCAAAACCTGGTTGGGTTCAATGACTTTAGCAGGCGACGATGTGTAGCATTGTTGCCTGGCATGCGCCGCAGTCACGTCAGCCGCTAAGCTTTGTTCCGCATCACAAGTAACTCTACCGATGACTGTGCTGGCATTGATATCGCCACGGCAACTGGCGATAGTAACCCCATCAGGTCGCGGCGGAGGGAAATAATCAAGGCGTAGCCCAAGACGCTGCTGCAGCTCTCCATCATCGTCAAAACTAACGACAAGAATCACGCCACCACTACCTGTGGGTTTGGACTGTTGACCACCCGGAAGCGGAGAAACGCCACCAACAGACGATGCAGGCTGAATGCCACCGGCTTCCGGCTTATCCCCACCCGCGCGAGCCAAACGACAACCACCCAAAATCCAACAGGTCACCACAATG
>JBIJBX010000068.1:0-11030 GCA_044344995.1 Oligoflexales bacterium
GCCTCGGAGCAGGCCCTGCAACCATCGCCCTGTTATCTGCCTCGTATTCGCTTATGCAGTTTCTTTTTGCCCCATTTTGGGGTCGCCTCTCTGACCGCATTGGTCGAAGACCGGTCATACTCATTTCGGTTGCCGCAAGTTTTGCGGGACATTTAATTTTTGGCCTGTCTTCAACCATTTTTACAATTTTTGCGGCAAGACTCCTGGCTGGCTTTGGCAACGCCAATATAGGGACAGCGCAAGCCATCATTGCAGATGTTACCACTCCTGAAAACAGGGCCAAGGGCATGGGCCTCATCGGTGCCGCGTTTGGGCTAGGATTTCTACTCGGACCAGCCATCGGCGGTTTTGCTGGTCAATACAGTCCACAAGCTCCGGCCCTGGTTGCTGCCAGTTTGGCTGCATTAAACTTTTTTGTCGCCTATTTCCTCTTGCCTGAGACTAGGCGAGAGAACACGGATCATGCTGCACAGCATCGGCGTACATTTTCGCTCGCAACCCTACTCAAGGCTGTCACTATGCCAAACGTCGGGGTGATCCTTCAAATAAGCTTTCTTGGAACTTTTGCTTTTTCTATGTTTGAGGTGATCGTTGGCCTACTCATGGAGAGGGCTTATTTGCCAAGTGTTGGCCGCGAAACCCCAGAACATATTGCCGAGGCCGCAAAACTTACGGCTTGGTTTCTTGTGGCCGTTGGCATAACTGCCGTCATCGTCCAAGGCGGACTGATCGGAAAACTTACCAAACGTTTTGGCGAACAAAAGCTTTTTAAAGTTGGTCTTCTTTTCATGCTAGTGTCTATTGGACTCATCCCTGTGGTCGTAAAAACTGGTATTTACGGCCACATGCTGATTTTGGCGGTGTTTCTTGCGATCGGAACGGGCATTTACAACCCATCACAATCAAGCCTCGTATCGCGTTCAGTTCCAGCAGACCAACAAGGTGGCATCTTGGGGCTTAATCAAAGCATGTCAGCACTGGGTCGAGTGCTTGGACCGGCTTTAAGCGGAGTGTTTTTTGAAGTAAATCCTGGCCTACCCTTTTTCAGCGCAGCCGGGCTTTTGTTCGTGGCTCTAGGACTATCCATCGCGGTCAAACCAGCGACGAACTCTAATTGACGGAAAAATCATCCAATCAACGCTGTCTCGTCTCATTTAATAAACGGCAACGCCTCGTCGGGAATCTCTTGATAACGATAGATCCCTTGCGTTCGATACTCAGAACTCATGATGATGTTGTTGAAGTTGCGTTGAAACTCGGCCTTGGTCATCTGCAGTGTCCCGCGCCCCTCAATGACAATAGCAAACACATCATTTGGCTTTAGATTTTCGATTTTGTGGCGATAAAAAACCAACGTATCAGCCGACCACTGCACCGTCGGACGGCGGCTGGCCGACGACTGTTTGCGGTCAATCAAACCCTCTGTTCTGCTAGATCCTGCCCGTGGACGGGGTGCTGAAGGTTTACTCGAGGATGTTTGACTAACCCGCGCAGCACGCTGCAATCGCTGACGCTCTGCGACGGCATATTGGTCCGATTGCCAGGTCTCAAGTTTTGCGATTTGGGACGGCGAAAAAACCTCAGAAAATTTGGACTGCTCAACGGTACGCGGATCACCTACTTTGAAAATAAGTGACGGAACATCCAGGACATCGCCATTTGGATTGATTACTTTGATCTTATCGTCGTCAGACCCGCCCCACTCCAAGACTACAAAATACTTACCAGTTCGCTCATTAATCAGCGCTTCAACCGATTGCGGGAGGGCCATGGCGTTTCAAGTCCTTACGGTAAAAATTTCGAGAAGATCCACATGTTACACCAAGACCTCTGGACATTCACCCTCGATTTCCCTAAAAATGCCCCATAAGGCCCGACTAAGGCCCCTGCCACATCACAAGAAGGACCAACCGTTGACTCCTGACATCACACAACAACAAAGATGGGGTATCTTGGGTGATGGCCAACTGGCTCGCATGCTGGCGTTGGCCGCCTACCCTTTGGGAGTCAGACCCGTCGTCTTGACCGGTGACCCTTCTAGCTCAGCCGGCCAAGTATCTCCACTCATTGTTCGAGGACACGTTGACAGCAGAGACGACCTGCACGCCATTTTAAGCCAAGTTGATGGCGCCGTAATCGAAAGTGAGTTTGTTGACTGCGATGCCATCGAAGCCACGGGCTTGGCTGATAAAGTGAATCCACCGTTAAGTTGTATTCGGATTTTGCAGAACAAGCTCGAGCAGAAAAAGCTTTTAAATCGTCTGGGAATCCCCACATCAGAGCTCTATCAAAAATCCATTGCCGATGAATTTGAATGGATCAGGCAAATAACTGAAAACGGAACAAAAAAAGTCGTCATTAAATTTGCAAAACTAGGCTACGACGGCAAAGGCGTGTTGGTTTTGAACGCTCAAGGACCAGCGGATCTTGAACGCGCAGATGAATTTTTGATTGGTGCTAAGAAACGAAAAATCCCGGTTTACGCTGAAGATAAAGTCGATTTTAAACGAGAGCTCGCCATGGTCGCCGTGCGTTCCAAAGATGGTGACGTCAAAACCTGGCCTTTAGTCATAAGCGAACAACGTCATGGTATCTGTGATCGCGTCACAGGACCTGCCACCAGTCTTGGTGTCACGCCTGATCTTGAATCCTTGGCTCAGAATTTCTGCGCAAAGATCGCTAGCCACCTTGCGCTGATTGGTGTGATGGCCGTTGAGTTCTTTGAAACACTCGATGGCCGCCTACTGGTCAACGAAATTGCACCGAGAGTACACAACAGCGGGCATTACACGTTAGATGCAGGCTGTTCCTCGCAATTTGAAAACCACTGGCGCGCCGTCTTGAATCTCCCACTCGGAAGCACCGAAACAGTGCCTTTTTTCGTTATGCAGAATGTACTTGGAATTCCTGAAGTGACCTCAAAAGAATGCGTATCAGCTCCGATAGCCGGCGGACTCTCCCATGTCCACTGGTACGGCAAACGGGGGGTATCACCTGGACGAAAACTTGGACACATCACGGCTATCTGTCACCAGGCTAACGATAAAGGTGATGCGTTAAGCTCAATTCAAAATACTTATGGACGATGGCAAGAGGAACAAAAACGAGTTTTCTCGAACCTTTGAGTCACGATTGGAGAAAAATTTTTGAGAACCAAGAAAGCCACCCAGAGACCTCGGCGAGCCAAACCACAAGAAAATCCGCTTGTTGGTATCGTGATGGGGAGTGACACTGATCTCAAATGGATGGAAGACGCAAGACTGGCCCTGAAAAAATTTAGCATCCCTTTTGAAACTAAAGTTATTTCAGCCCACCGCACCCCAGTGGCCATGACATCTTATGCGGCCATGGCCCAGTCTCGCGGCCTCGCGGTCATTATCGCTGGAGCAGGCGGGGCAGCCCACCTACCGGGCATGCTTGCTGCCAACACGACGTTACCTGTGATCGGAGTTCCATGTCCTGTTGGCGCGATGCAGGGAGAAGATGCTATGTGGTCAGTCGTACAAATGCCCAAGGGTGTCCCAGTGGCCACCGTAGCGATTGGCAATGGATGGAACGCAGGGGTTTTGGCGGCGCAAATACTAGCGATAAGTACGACTGAAATTGCGGCTAAAATACGCCAGGAGCTTCAGGCCTACAAACTAGAAATGGAGCAGATCGTCAGCAAAATGAACGAGCAGCTACCTAGGTTGTAGCATCCGATTGATGCCTGATCCGCTCATCATCCACGATATAAACGACCGTCTGGGCTACATGACAGGCAATATCAGCGATACTTTCAAGCTTATTGACCATCAAAATCAAATGAATCCCCATCTCCACATCAAGGCCGCCTGCCCGGACCTTCTCGATCACCATCTTGTAAGTTTGGTCCTGTAGGGCGTCGACAACGTCGTCCATTGCGGGAACGGTTTTTGCGAGTTTAGGGTCGCGGTTGCTGACTGACGTCATGGCCCGTTCAAAAACCATAAAAGATTTTGTCGTCACATCCTGGAGCAAATGCCAGCCTTCCGGAAAATCCACCCGCAATTCTTGGGTATCGATGGCGTGCCTTGCAACATATTCAATGCAGTCGCCGATCCTTTCCAATGCCGAAGCTACGTCAATGGCTCCAAACATAAATCTAAGGCTAGCCCCCATGGGCGCTCGATTAGCAACAAAAATCATGGAGAGATCATCAATATCGATCTCGATGGCATCAACTTTCTCATCACCTGCAATGATGGACTTCAGCAGTGGGAAGTCCGCGCCGTCGAGCCCTCTTTTCAGGCCAACAAACTGCTGCATGACGACTTGCATGAGCTCTTCAAGCTTTCCGCTGATCGCCTGTAATTCCCTTTCGCCTGGGGATTTTTGTGGCATAGCTCCTAAACTCCAAGTTTAACGGCCAAAAGCCTTTCTTCATTGCACTAAGTCTTCGGTAGTGAGTATATTTTTAGATGTGGCATTTTGCAATGGACGTATGGATAAGGTAGTAGAAACTTAATGGGAATCTACGCTAATTCGACCATATCTGGCGCCAACCCCAATTTGGAGTAGCCCCCATGATGAAAGATCTTTTTAGCGTGGTCATTTCAAAAAACGCCGACGGCAAATGGCTGGCGCACCACGTGCCGTCTGGAAAGAAAACCGAAGGATCGACCATGCAGGAAGCACAAGAGCTCATGAAGAAGGAGCTTGGCCTAAAAGATGACGGCACCTTCGAGGCCCCTCCAACCAGTAGTCGATTCACCGGCTTAGCAGCAGCTGTGGCACAGTTTCTTGAGGGTCCGGTATCCGAATCTCTAGCCTTTCACTCTGGTTATGCCAGACTAGAGGCCTTTGAAACTGGTGTCGCACATGTTCGACTTGGCGGTGGGTGCAAGGGCTGTCCATCCTCTCAGATAACGCTATTTAACGGCGTCCGTGATCAGTTGCAGGGGCGATTTGGCGAAGACATCGTAAAAGATGTGATTCTAGCCATGGAAGAAAACTGAGCCAAGGCACCGAGTAACACCTGTCGCTGGACGTCAGCATCACCTTTGCAATAGATCCTTACTGCACCCTATCGGCACTCGATGGCTTGCAAAAGGACGTCAAATGCAAAGCAATTTTATTACACTGAGTTTCACTTTATTTTTTTTAATGGGCGCTAACTCTTTTTGTCTGGCGACTTCTAAAAAATACAGCGATGAAATCATCGTCAGTGCTCAACGAGAGTATCAGCTCCACGCCTGCGGCCGAGCTCTAGCGGCTATTAAGAACTTTGAAACCTTTGCGGGAAATGCCGTCCGCAAGCAACAGCTTTCGAAGGACGAGTCCCAACTCACATTAAGCTTTATTGAAAACGCCCTGAAACAGCGAAACCAAGACATGTTCATTCTCACGCACAATCACTGCGTCGAACGGGCCAACACAAAGCCTGCGGCCATCCTTTACTTTAGGAATGAAAGCCACACTAGTAAGAACGCGCCCAATTACGCGTACCGATTACTATAGGAGAAATAAAAAATCTCAATGGAATTAGCCATCACCACATTCGCTTTGGTAACAATTATTTGGTCTTTTTCACTAACAGCTGTCACTTTGAGCGGACAGGTAAATGCCCTTACGTCGTTGGGCTACACATCAAAAATTTTCGACTGCCCAGATCTAGTAGAGGAGCTTCTGAATTTTCGCTCCTCTCAAATAAATTTCGCAGGTGAGAAACAATATTGCATACCACCAAGTATCAATACCCCAAATCCAAATGAGGAAAGTTTGGGCCATAAATATCTCCTCAAACTAGTCGATCGAACTAGGGGCATCGTGGAGCCATGAACTTGGAAATTATCCCGCGTTTAGCTTTGACTCACCTTGGTGCTATTTTAGGTGGATTTTTGCTTGCCATGTGGTGCATGAGGACAACCGAGACAGCCGGCCAAACCAGCAAAGAACGGCTCGGTTTTACGATTACGTTGAAGGCAGCTAAAGACAACTCAACCGACGTCTCCAGCGTCGGGAAAAAAACGGACTTATGGATTCATCATCGATTTAACAGTGTCATCAATGGTCCATGTATCAGTAAGCCTGCAAATCTACAGACTCGGCAGGGCATTAAATTTCTGCAGATTTTTGGTGACCTCAACCAACTCCAAGACATCTCACCTTTTCTGAGCGACTTGCAATCCGGACAGGCTTGGATCATCAAACCATCCAATCAAGGTAATCTTCCCGACTGCGGACAAGTGCCAACCGTAGAGTATGGATCACACCTATGAGACGACTTTCTATAGTGACTCTTTTACTTATTTGCACCCCAAACACCTTGTTTGGGGCCAATAAAATTATGGACATCAAAACAGGTGAGACTAGATCATTGGAGATACCTGAAAGCTCCCAGATCTTCGTATCACAAAAAGGCCACATCTCTCTAACCCATGATCACGGCAATCACTGGCTTGTCTCCGGACTTCGCGCGGGAGCCGTGAAAATCACGGCAAAACTCAAAACAGGCGAACAGCAAAATTTTTTAATCAATATTAGCCCGCGCCAACTACGGGCCATCTCATCAAAGGAGCGCCTTCGGGAAAAAAACCATGACGAACAGGACGCTTGTGTAGAGACCAACGATGACCATGTCTACGTTATTAAGATTTCGGTAGAACTTATGGACAACTCGAACAAACAGGATGTTGGCTTTGAACCAGCGGCGAGGATTAATCTGACTCGAGATCAATTTGATTTATCGGTGGGAATACAATCAGAACCTTATCAAAACTCACACCAGCGGCAAATCATCGCAAGCCCCGTTGTCTTATCAAAAGCGTGCAACGAAATACTTCTTAGAACGGGCGGCGAAGATGAGATCACCGGGATCACCCATGACGGGCGAGCAAACACTGCATGGAAAACACACGGCTTGGACGTAAAACTAAAGATTATTCCCTTAGCAAGTACTCTTTTGAAAATACCTTTTTACGTAGGCCTGCGCACGCCGTCTAAGGGGCAAGGAAGCTATGGGTTGACCGATGTTCAGTCCATCATCAGCACGACCCTAGAAAAGGAGACTCTTGCCGCAATCATAAACCTTTCGTCAATGATCAGTTTTGAGAAAAGTCAGTTTTGGGTTTCTGAGCTACCAATCATAGGACCTTTGTTTCGAAGGCGCGACAATACTAAGGCAAATTCCACACTTCTTGTCTGGTTTAAAATCAATCAGATATCGGTCAAAACTGACACGCCGTAAATTTGTCTTGCCCAGGAACTGACTGGGTCATTCGAAACCCGTCTATTTTCATAACCCATTAAAATTTTGCCCATCCAAAGCGGAATGGGTCGCCAACCCATGGCAGACTCCAGCTCAAGACATGTTTCCTGAGCACTGACATTATAATAGTTTCGCGATGTGTACCTAGGGCTGAACTCAAACAAAACCGCGGGTGACAGGCGGTAACTTAGACTAAAATTCAGCCGAGCTAGATCATGATCAAAACCAATAGATTCAGGCAAGCGGTAGTCGACCCGGCCCAAGTCAAGCCCGACAGACCAAGAGAGTTGCTGACTTGATCCGGCAATCTCGCCGCGCAGCACGTTATCAATATGGCTAAAGTCACCCGGTACAGTCAGACGATAAAGGTCAATATCAACCATGTCGACACCACCAGGGGCCGGATCGAGAAACTTATCACTCATGAATGTTACGGAATAAACTTTATCTTGATGGTAGGAAGCCTTAACCTCCCAGCCAAAACGCTCTCGAACTCGGAAAGATCCAAGCATGCCCACACCCAAGACTGCAGAGGGCTTCAACGTCCAACCTTGGGGTACTCCTTGCTGTTCGCTAACCGGCTTGCGACCGTCAACCGCTAGACCAAGTCTTAAATCATGCTTCCCGACAGTATAGGGTGACTGGCGAACACCCGTTGGAAACCGCGCGAAGTGATTACCGCCAAATAAAACACTCGCATTTTTAGCCAATGGCCGATTGAACCACCACTCACCGTCGAAAGATGTTACCACCGCACGACTTGCCTTCATATTGTTTGGCATTGGAAAAATTTCTTTGGAATTAACAGGCACAGCCTGACTATCCATCACTGTCGCGACCTCTAGCGTAGCCCCCATGGGACGTCTGTCTCGCCATTGGCTGGCGTTTTGCACAGCAGTCGGCACTTTAGTCTGGTCATTTTCGGTCAAAGCTACCGTATCAAGCCACGCAAGCTGTTCGCGCGCCATGCCCGCATCACGTGCCGCGGCTACCGCATAGCGCGCTAAATTTGTCCGATCATCAAACCCCCTTGATTTGGCCTCTTTGTACCAGTCAAGGGCTCTTTGCAGTTCACCTGATTGATGATGAATACGTGCCATCAAAAAAGCGACATTGGGGGGATTAAACTTTTTCGATTCCAGTAGTTTCAAATTTTTCATCGCTTCTTTTCGCATGCCAAATGTGAATTGGCAGCGTGCACGCATGAGGGTGACATCACTTGAGGGCGCCACAAAACGACTTGAAAGATCCAAAACATCTGCGCAACGACCCGCGGCAAACGCCCCATTAATCGCAGTTTCTGCAAGGGAGTCACCCTTAGCGAATAAATTAAAGGCGCTGGCCTCCATGCGCCATCGATCCATTGACGATTTTTCAAGATCATGGGTCCACCACGGGAAAGCTTTTGCCAAAAAGGGTTCTATCCCTTCCCAGGCTTCAGGTGTCACAAGACGGCAGCGAATTGATTCCATCACATCGATCTGATTTTTTTCCAGCAATTGGACGTCCTTCTCGCCGGGGCACTGCACACGGACTGCGGGACCTTGGAGATTTTGCAACCGCGGCCTATTTGAGTTTTCGTCAGCTCCTTTGGAACTGGCAACGACCACTTGGCCCATTTGGGCCTCAACACCGAGTCCAAAAACTTTCGCCACTTGATTGCCGTCCACGCTCAAGAGCGCCTTGCGCCATATGGCAGTCCCGGAAACAATCGAAACTCGATCTTGCTCGAATTTGAATATGCCGCCTCCCAATACTATCCATGCTTCCTGATGACCGACACGCTGGAGGATAACGAGACCCTCGCGACTAACTTGGTAGCGACGATCCTCCGTAGGTTTTTCAGCGAAGTCTATGACCGTAGTTTTCCTCGTGGCTACCCGCTTGGGAGTGCTGATAAATCCCTGACTTGGGATCATGAGCCATTTTCCAGTTTCGACAAAGCTGGCTCGCTTATTTGGGCCTATTTTTAATTGATTGAGTTTTTTGGGCTTATAGAGTGGCGGAGCACCCTCAGTTGAAATAGAGATCTCAGCTATTTCAACCCCCGACGGGTTTTTTACAACGGCGTGGTAGACGTATTCACCGGGCGAAAACTCGCCGGTATCAAATTCACATCGCGAGCTTTCACAGATGACATCTCCAGCGTGCCACCACTCTACTTTTGCATCCGGTGTACTTGGCTCAACTGCCATGGTTACCAGATCACCCCGAACGGCAAAAACTGGGCCGAGAGTCACACTCTTGATCACAGCAGCATAGGTAGCGGTTGAGCACAGCCAAAAAATTAAGACGACCACTGCGCTCGCTCGTTGCAAGTGATTTTGAGATTGTCGTCCCATACGGGCTGACAATGTCTCCAAACGAGTGGTCATCCCTTAAATTTCTTTCGCAGTGCCTTTTCAACCATAGGAGGAACAAGTCCGGAGATATCGCCGCCAAGGCTGATCACTTCCTTCATCAGACTAGAACTGACGTTAGAAAATTCCTGAAGACCTGGCAAAAATATCGTCTCAATCTTTGCATCAAGCCGACGATTCATATGTGCCATCTGCATCTCGCTGCAGAAATCCCTCGAGTCACGCAGCCCCCGGACCAGGACCCCACACTTTTGGCGACGGGCAAAGTCAGCCGTCAGTCCGGAGTAGGAAGCTAAGGTCAGATTTTTTATTCCCTTGCAGGCATCTTTGATCATGTTTAAGCGTTCATCGACGGTAAAGAGTCCTGGCTTTTCGGGATTATGGCCCACCGCCACAACCACGTGATCAAAGATGGCAGCTGAGCGCTTAATCAGATCCAGATGCCCCAGAGTAATTGGATCAAAGCTTCCTGCGTATAGAGCTCGCGACGGCATAGGTGCTCCCAAAGACTTGATGAACGGTCTAGCCACGAAACTCAAAGAAGTCCCATCGACCAGCCCCATAGACCTTAGTGTCTCAAATGATTAATTTTTCTTCCATATGGATATCAACGTAACCCCATAGGGTCGCTGTTTTATCATTTCAAGGCCGACTCCCTGACCCCATTGAGAAAGCCACGACTCGGCTTCAGCGCCGGACTCCAAGCAGAATACACCACCCTGCGACAGGGTGCTTGATAACTGCGGGCCACACTGGCGCATAAAATTCTCTGCTAGTTCGTAGGGCGGATCTGCCCAAATCAAATCAAAGCTCGAACTTTCACTCGCACTGATCAAAACATGTGCATCTTTAGCTTCCACCGACCAGGGCGACAGGCTGATGTCTTGCTTGTCGGCGCGGGTCTTTGCCTCTTTGGTGTTATGCCGTAGGCACTCCAGGGCATGCCGTGCCACTTCGACAAATACAGCACCTGCGGCGCCGCGACTGACCAGCTCGATGCCCACCGCGCCACTACCAGCAAACAGATCTAACACCCTAGCTCCGGGGATCCAGGGCGTGAGCATGTTCAGTGCTGACTGACGAATCCGCTCCCGGGTGGGTCGGGTGTCCAGTCCCGCTGGTGTCAGTATTTTCAGGCCCTTGCTCCAACCCGAGGAAATTTTCACGACTCCATCACCTCGCTGGCAATTAATATCCGCTGAAGTTGCCAACTTTTATTATCGTGCCCACCTACAATTTGCACTTGAAATTTCGCCCATTTGCCATATGAGTAAAATTCAAAATAAAGCATCGTTTTTGAGACTAACTAATTGACTGAGTAGAGGACGCCCTTAACGATGAACATTCGCCAAATTCAGGAAGCACGAGAACTTTACGGCATCGACGGATGGGGAGCAGGCTATTTTGGTATCAATGACCAAGGCCACGTTGTCGCTAACCCA
>JBIJBX010000283.1:0-3071 GCA_044344995.1 Oligoflexales bacterium
CTTTTCCTCAGTTTTTTGCAGGTTGAGGTATAGTAAATTGGCCGTATCTAGCCAAATTTTCCAGGCGTTCCCGGCTTCCTCATGGTCAAGCCGGTCAATAGCGGTTCCAGCCTCTGGATCATAGCTTGATAGAACGAGATGATCTTGATAAACGAGTTTTGAAAAATTTTCGATGATGGACATTAAATCATAAATAGCACTCTGCTTTGCGAGGTTTCTAACTTGATTTTCATTTATGCTCCTCAAGGTTTTGAGCATGTCCTGTCTTGTGGTTAAGATGGTTTTATCTATTATCTCGATCTCCTCGGCTTGGCCAGTTTTTTGGCGATTCGCCGAGTTTTTTGCTTCGAGTCGGCTAATGCGTGACCATTCCCCGGCAAGGCGCGAAGCTTGATCCGCAGAAACAAACCAGCTTTGCCAGCGGTTAACTTGTCGACGAAGTTCCTCATGGTGGTTAAATATTTTGGTACGCTTGATGGCATTAGAGTTCAATTTCTGCTCGTGAAGTTGGGAGAGCTTTCCGCCAAGACGGTCACGCTCGATCTGAACTAATTGTAGGCCCATCTTTAGTACATCGTCGGTAAGACTCTCATATTGTTTGATTTGATTGATTACCGCTGGTTTATACTTGGCAAGTTGCCCATTCGCCAGTGAGTAAATTAAGTTTCTTTCTGAACCGTCGATTTCAAAAAGCCGCTGGTTGAGCTCGTTAAGTTGGTTAAAAAGAACAATAATTTTTTCTAGTTCAGCTGATGGGGTTGAATGTCCACTAGTTAGTGATCTCAAACGTTCGCCATCGGGCAGTGTGAGCTTGGATTTCTGGAAGTCACTCTTCAGAGATTTCTGGATAGAAGCTAGGGTTGAGCTGGTTTCGTCAATTCCGGTCTGTGCTCGGTCCAGGTTTCCAGCCTTAAGGCTAAGCCATGTGATTATAGTTTTCATCTTCAAAACGTCAGGATCACTAGGATATTTTACTAGCCACTTTTGCGCCAGATCACTCGCTTCCTGATATTTTTCTTCGTGTACTAACAGCAGAGCTTGCTCATAGCTGGCATCGCGGTGTGCTGGGGACGAATCAGCAATCTGAGAATAACTGGCAAGTGCCATCTTTGGCTTTTTTAATTCAATTTGAACACGTGCGAGGGATAAATTTGCGTTATCGCGAAGGTTGCTGGAGATCTCTGGCAGACGAGTTATTTCATTGAGTTCCTGAGATGCTTGCTGCCAATTTTTTTCATTTATTGCTAGAAGAGCTTTGAAGTACTTCGCTCGTGCTCGCATTTCAGGGGGCGTCGTTGCTGTATCCACCTGACCAAGCCACTGCACGGCGGGGCCTTTTTTACCAATATTTGCACTGGCAACAGCGGAGAGATATTTTAGTTCATCTTTGAGATGTTCTGGGTACTGGATTGCGACCACGGTCGATAGAAAACGTGATAACTCAGGGGATTTAAGCTGGGCGTTCTTTGTTGATATCTTGATAAGTCTTTCGAAAACTTCGGTGAGTTCAGGTGATGATAATTCCTGATTAGTTGTAAAAATGGCAAGGTATCTTGAATACGCCCGCGATGCTTTTAGGTACTGGTGCCGTTCCTCGTAAGCCCGCCCAAGAATATATTGAACGCGCATCGACGTTGAAGGGTCTGGGCGCTGAGTGAGATTTAGATATAGGGCCCCATCGTTTATGGCCGCATTCCAGCTTTTGGATTTGAAGCTCGCTTCAGCGCGATCTAGGGCGTTTTTCGCTTCAAGGGTTTGTGCGCCTATTCCAGCTTCGGTGGCGGTTCTTGGCAGAGCGCGTAAGGTGCGATTTATATCGCTTAGCCTTGCGGACACGTTTTTTAGATCAAGGCTGTCATTATATACATTGGTAGATTGGGTCGGAAGGCTGGCATTCTCAGCCAGCCCATCTGTTGCAAGACTGGCTAAGGCAAGGACGATAATGATTTTGTGCGTGTGATTCATTTGTAATCACTCTCAGCAAGTTTGGCTCTTGGAGTTGATGAAGAGTCTGTCTCCTGACTTAGTTCGACCACGAAATGCTTACGGCTGCGGCCGTCAGGGATCGTGATATCAAAGTTAGCTTCAACGGTCTTATGCTGCCAAGTTGGGAGTTTTAGCCCGTCGTTAGAGAGAGGCGAGATAACAGCGTGGATCTGAAAGCTGTGATTTCCTGGTTTAAGTGGTCCATGAAAAACCTCAATCGTCTGGTTAGGCATCCATATACCTGCGGAATCTTTTTGATCATAGAGGCTATTCCCATCCAGTTTTGCACCGAGGTCTCTAATGACGAATTTGGCAGACGTTTGTGCTTTGACCTCGAGCAGGACATTATTATCTGTTACGGACGCGTCATGAAGGTTCGACTGAATCCTAGCTAAGTCAGATTCTAAGATGTCAATTCTATGGTCATACTCTTGAATTTTGGCCTCAATACCCTTGATCGTCGTTAATAGCCCGACCTCTTTTCTTGGGGGCGCAGGCTTGATTGCAACGGATGGCGCCGATTCAGGCGCTATTTTTGTTGATTCTTCCTTTTCTTCTGGCGCGATTTCTGTTGGTTTATCCGCAGGCTTGACGGGAACGACTTCAGCAGTTTTTTCAGGTGTTTTTTCAGGTGTTTTTTCGACTGATGCAGTAGGCGATTTTTCTTCGGAGAGTTTGGCCGGCTTCTTGGTTTTTGTTTCGTCGGGAGTCTCCAGATTTTTCTCGAGATTATCGAGAATTTCGCCAGCATCTTCATCTGTCATAGAACTTGTGGCACGGTGCGTATCCTCAGCAGATACAGAGATGCTCGAGGTCATTGCTCCGGCTATAAAAACCAGACTAAAATTTAAATTGCGATGGCATGTAGGCATGATCATCTCCTTGAAAGGCGCTTAGGCGCTGTTCTTGTAGTTCCCATCGCGAGACGTTTTTTAACGACGGCACTTTCTGGGCGAGGCAGTCGAATTTCGTATTGCCGTGGAAGTGGTGTACTGATTCCTCTTGAAAGAGCTAAGTTGGTGAGGCAAGGATTATGCTTTGCGATTGTCTCCGTCGGCATCCCTGTAATGCGTGCGATTTCTTGC
>JBIJBX010000284.1:0-3063 GCA_044344995.1 Oligoflexales bacterium
TTAACCCGAATGCCGAGAATCTCGTAGAAAAACCGATTACGCGTCTCACCCTAGCCAGTGGCGAAGGTCGTATTCGCATGGATTGGTAATCTAAGTAATCTTTTATGTGAATTTGCGGAGGTTTTGTGGCACGTATCAGACATAGTGATCTCTCAATAGAGTTGGCCGAATTGTGTAGGGACCTCGCCGCGGACTTAAGGCAAAGAATGAGCTACTACCGTGCAAGCGCATATAAGGCCGATGCCGCACGACAAATTAATTCTCGAGTTGATCAATTGCGGGCAATATTTCAGGTGCTGAGTGATGATACATTGAATGAGTCCATGGCAGATCATGACGCCATTTTGGATCAGGGTGCGCAGCTTTTGGCCGCGGGGGAATGTACGCTCTCGGTCCGGATAGGAATCTTGCTGACCCAAATGGAACCAGCTCTTGGTGCGCTGGTGCGCCGCAACCATCAGTCGCAGAGTCCGTTGCGTGAGGATACACTCAAAATTTTGCAGCGTCATCGAAACACACTTATGGCGATTTGTCCCGAGGGGTCCCGCTCGCGGGAGATTCTTCGGGGGCTTTAAACTTTATCCTGCGTGGATTGTTGATGAGGGATGACTATCCAATTTAAGGTCCTTTTCCTCTCGGTATTGGTTTTATCAGCCAGTCCTTTGCTGTGGCCTCCAGCGCGCAACCTCGAATATGAATATGCCATCATCATCACGTGGCTCAATGGTCTTCTGTTGCCGCTTTCCGCCTATTTGATCCCCAAAAAAAACATACAAAGTCGCCCCCCGAAGCAACTATTTTTGTTGTTTCTGGGCGTGCCCTTGTTAGCTTACCTCCCGGGCTGGAGCATGTTTCGCTTGGGATTATGTCAGTGTGTTGAGATGGGATTTACGTTTTGGTATGTCCTGCTGGTCGTCCCAGCCATATGGCTTGGCAGTGCGGTATTTTACGGAATACTGCGAACGCGTAAACAGCCCTTTCTGTCATGGTTTATCGGCGCAGTTCCACTATTGATGGCCGTGGTTAGCCTATCTGTTTTGTGGTTTTTCCCTCAAAAGCGCATGAACTCACTTTTCTTGGGTTTTTTGCATGGCCCCATCTATGATCGATGGATTCCCTTAGATTACGGTGTGGTGGTGGGACGACTAGGGCATGCTGTTTTTGCTTTGACCATCTTGGCAGTGGCAGTAGGGCTTTATGCATTCCGTTCCCGGGTCTTTGCTCTGATGATGGCCGTTGCCTGTATTTTATTTTGTATCGCGTGGCGATCCGATAGCGGTGGACATGGTTTTTCAGCGTTGAAACGACATTTATCGGAATCAGTTACTAAAAGTGGCGTGGTGGTTCACTTCACTGGGCAAAGTCCTGATGACGAAAAGATGGCACAATCCTTGCTCATGGACGCGGTTTTTCATGTTGAGGAAATAAAAAATTTCTTGAATGTGAAGTTAAATCGTCCTCTGCATATCTATGCATACAAGGATGAAGCTCATAAAAAAATTCTATTCGGCGGAGGGGATACCGATATAACGGATGTTTGGTCTCCGAGTATTCATGTTGAGCTCCTCCCCAGTCCTCACCCAACACTGCGCCATGAGCTGGTTCATGGGGTGTCAAGCTTTGTAAGTTGGCATGGTCTAGGATTTCATCCCAATATGCTTTTAACGGAGGGTCTTGCCATGGCGCTTGCCCCGATAGAGCAGGATTTGGATTTCGATATTGTTGCCGCCAGTATGATTCGCTCAGGTCAGTTTGATTCACTGGATGCATTAGTAAACCCCCTTGGATTTTGGCGGGAGGCTGGGCAACGATCTTATTATCTGGCCGGCTCCTTCTTACGTTGGCTAAACGCAAAATATGGCGCCGCCGCGGTTGGTTATCTCTACAGTGGCCAGTCATTTTTTGAAGTAACTGGACAAACCGCAAAAGCGACTTTGGGCGCATGGGCTCGAGACGTTGAGTTGGCTTATGATGAACGCCAAAAACTTATAGTTGAAAAGTTTACGCGCGATCCAGGCGTCCTTCAGGATGTATGCCCTCATTCTTTTGTGGATCTTGCGAGACCGCGAGATGATGGCTTTCTAACTCGGCTCAGGCAACCTCTTGGTTGGGATTCTTCTCAGATGCTCATTTGGAGTTTGGATCGTTTTCCAGAGAGCCAGTCACTAAGACTTAAAAAAATAAACGACGAAATTGCAAAAAAATTGAGAGAACCTCAAACAGAAGAGTTAAATTATAACGAACTGATTGCAATAGTGGGTGGGATGCACCGGCAGCAAGCAAGTTCAATTGAGGATTTACAGTTTGAGCTTTTGCAAGCTGACTTAGAATTTCTATCGGGTAATTATGAGATCTCTCGTGATCGTTTGCGGGTATTGTTCCGATTATTTGCCCAGCAGGAACCTGGGGCATATCTGCGTCGGCAAGTGGAGGTTCGACTGGCCCTGAGAGAAGAGATAAATGATGTGAACCGGATTAAATTGTGGACCAAATACTTAGCGGGATGGTCGCTTTCCCTGCCTCTGCAGGCCAATCCGAGCTGGGTTGAGGAATACTTGTCAGCGAAGCGTCAGAGTCATTCCACTGGGGTGAAGCTCGATAGTTGGTTGCGGCTGGTGAAATCGTCGACCAAATATCGGGAAATTCGTCGGGAGTGGCTCAAGCTGATTGCTCGTGGCTATGCTGACCTGGGCGCATTTTCCAAGGCGCAAGTGGTCTACGAGGCCTTGGCAGAATTATCCCAAGGTGAGTCCACACGCCTTGCCATGGAGCATGCTCGACGGATGGTGTTTTTAGCCAACACTAATGGGGGATATTGAGTTTTTATAACGAGCTATTTTTTTCGCTCAGAAAAGCCAAGACTAAAGTGAAAAATAATTTCCGCGGCGATCCTTGCTGAGCGGCTTGATGGGTCGAGGCCTGGGGCTAGTTCCGCGATTTCAAAGGCAGAAACTTTCCTGTTTTTTCCAGCTAAATAGGCCATCTGACAAAGTTCCCAAGCTGAAAAACCGATGACTGCAGCAGCGCTAGCGCCCTCCACATCACTACAACTATCGATATCTA
>JBIJBX010000285.1:0-3040 GCA_044344995.1 Oligoflexales bacterium
ATACGATATTGAACAAAAAGGACAGGACGTCACAGAACCCTCTTTGATGGCCATCGCTGGCGATGACGGCGTGGCCCGAAGGGTTTTCGTCACCCCTTGCCCAGCCCCCAACTTCCGAGATTATGCTGTATGGGTAGGATTGGTTTCTGAGACAGTACACAACCTTAAAGCACGTAATGTTGCCTTGTATCCATGCCACGGTTCTTTGACTGATGAGAATACCTTTGAGCTTGTATCGCAGTTGATGCGTGCTCTTCTTGATGGAAATAGTTCTGACAACGTCGCTTTGATCGTTGGTCGCTATAACTATAATAAACTTTTGAATTTGTTACTTGAGCTTAAAAGTGAGCTAAAAAACGAGAATACTTCCATTAAAGTTGTTCACTAAGAAAGCTGTATCATTTTAAAGCCTGCGCCTACAACCTCTGGTCTTGTTCTATTCCAGCTGTGGAAAATCCAGCAATCATTCATACGAAAGCTCAGTTGGCTGATTCACCCAATAAGTATTTTTGTTTTTATGCAAATACTTTGGGCAGCTATTTTAACCCTGTGGGTCATTTGGTTTGTTGATCGCCGGCGGGAAATCGAGAAACTAGCAACTCTGATTAATCCAAATCTTATACCGACAAATGATACTAGCGTTGTCGTGCTCATCGTGGTCGGAGTGGTTTTGCTGTCCATGTTAGGAGCCGGATCAATTGTGCTTTTCTCCTGGGGCCAGCGCCAAACCTCACTGATTCGGCAACAGAGAAACTTTGTTTCAAGTGTTACACATGAACTAAGAACGCCGTTGGCCAGCATCCATCTTGCATACGAGACTCTCGCCTCGCGCGATCTACCTGAGGAAACGCGGCGAAAACTTTTAACCATGAGTCTCGTAGATATCGACAGGCTAATTAGGCTTGTGAACCAAATTTTAATTTCATCGCGCCTTGATCGCGGTCTGACCATGTTCCAAGATGACATCAAGGATGTGAGTATTTTTTCTGCTTTAAATGAAATTATTAAAACACTGAGCTACCTCGATGACAAAATCACGGACCGCGTCAAGGTCAAAGCGGATAAAAACCTCGTTTGGCGTGGAAGTTATAATGCATTCAACATGGTAATGAGTAATCTACTTGAAAACGCGATCAAGTACTCGCCCCCTAAGTCAGATGTAGAGATTGAAGCCACCATCTCAGAGACCAATTTAACGCTCTCCGTTAAGGATCGTGGACTAGGTCTATCCCCGCGTGATAAAAATCGCATATTCAAGATGTTCTACCGCAGCAGCGAAGCTGCTAAGCGCGCGATTCCCGGTACCGGTCTTGGATTATTTATTGTAAAAACGACCCTGCATCAGCTGGGAGGCAGTATCTCCGCTGAAAGTCCTGGGCTGGGCGAGGGCAGCATTTTTAAAGCGGTATTCCCGGTATGACGAATCAAGAAAAAACCCAAAAACTGCTCCTTGTGGAAGACGAACCGCATCTGGCATTTATTCTCAAACTCAATCTTGAAGCCGAGGGCTTTCAGGTAGAGCACTGCGGGGACGGCGACTCAGCGATTGCAAGCTTCTCATCCAACAGTCCTTTCGATGCGATCATTCTAGACGTCATGCTTCCAGGTAAAGATGGTTTTGCAGTCGCCAGAATCATAAGACAAACCGACGCCAAAGTGGGCATTCTAATGCTGACGGCCCGAAGTGGAGAGGATGATCGCCTCAGTGGTTTTGCAAGCGGAGTCGACGACTACATCACCAAGCCATTTCATCTACAAGAACTCATCGCCCGGGTACGCCGCATGACTGAACGCGCAAGGCTTTACAAAGGTGAAGAGCAATCGTTGCAGGTTGAAAAAATCGAGGCGTCGGGGATGATCCTTGATTACTCGCAGTTGCTCTTACACTGCGGCGGAAAAGTTCAGCCCGTTACAAAATTGGAAGCTGATTTTCTGAAGGAATTGATGTCAAACCCGGGGCAGGTTGTGAGTCGAGAACACCTCCTTGAAAAAGTTTGGGGCTTGCGCTCTACAACAGAAACTAGAACCATTGATAATTTCGTGGTTCGCCTTAGAAAAATGATTGAGACTGATCCTCGGGAGCCAAAAATTCTGGTTAGTGTTAGGGGGCGTGGTTATAAGTTGGAAGAGCCCACTAAATAGATTGGGGACTTATGTTCATCGATTTCGAAAAATGGCACGGCGCTAAGAATGACTTTATAGTTTTATGGATTCTTACACCTGATAAAGATCTTCTTGTGCCCACCTTGCAGCGACTCGCTCCAAGTCTCTGCTGCCGTGACGGCTCTGGTGTTGGCGCGGATGGGATTTTGGTCCTAGTGAGCAAATCGCGCAAAGAACCAAATCCTGAAGAGCTCGTTATCATCAACAGTGACGGCTCATTAGCTAAAAACTGTGGAAATGGACTACGATGTGCTGCAGCTAGCGCTAGAGCCAGGGCACACCACGAGGGAATCTTGGATTTTGATGGTGTTAGCTTTCAAGTCCAGTCAAACAAGATTCATTGTAGGTTTGTCGGCGAAAAATCGGCGCCACTGATCGCCGTAACCATGCCGCGACCCAGTGTTGGCGAGCAAAACGACTGGCACCAAGAAACAATGACCAAGGCAAAAAGCCTCCAAAAAGAGAACCGAAGTTTGGCTGGTGACATTGAGACTGTGGATATTGGTAACCCCCATGTGGTATTCTCAGTCGAGGACGCAACGGTGGAACTCGCAAAACTGTGCGGACCATCATTACAAACATGTCGAAGTGGTGATGGCATTAATGTCCATATCGCGTCACCAATGGAATTAAGCATCCAAGATCAACAAAGGGCTCGCCGGGAACTCGGTGAGCCTGTCAGCGAATTATTCCGAGTTTTTCCTTGGGAGCGAGGCGTTGGACTCACCCAGGCTTGCGGAACGGGCGCGTGCGCCGTTGGCGTTGCCACATTGGCGTCGGGCTTGAGCGACCGCTCTGAATGGATTGGCATTCACATGCCAGGCGGTCGACTTTATGTTAAACAAGCAAATTCGAACGACGAGGTTATTTTAGCCGG
>JBIJBX010000231.1:0-4098 GCA_044344995.1 Oligoflexales bacterium
CCCGATACCCGCGGCGACAGGATCAAATTTAGTGATGTCGGACAATTGCCACTTTGAAAACTGACCCTCACGGTCTATCTGCATCTCTTTGCGCGCACTTTGAGCACGACGCGCCTTGAGCTTATCTTCTGTTACGATCACTTGCGACATAGCAAACACCTCACCTAGCTTCTTACCTTAGATTCTACCGACCAACGGGCAATCTAATCAACTACCTGGAGCCAAACAACTACCTGGAGCCAAACAACGCCCTGAAGATCTTTGCCACCCATCCAAAAAGTCCCAAAGGTGTTCCCTCAGCGCGGTAGACGATCGGCTTATTCTGGCTCTGCGACTTAAGCTCTGGACGGACCGCATATTTTTGCCCTTGAGGGGCTCGGTCGTTACCACGTGGCCCCTTGGTTTCAATCCGACCACGGGGCTCAACATGAGAGCGGCCTGTTTCAGGTTTGTGAGCGCTTGTCTTTCGATCCCGAATCGGCGCAGAACTGCCTCTTTCCTTGCCATCACCGCGTCCGCCCCTATCGCCTCCGCGCCCGATTGCCCCTTTGCGGTCAGGACGATCCCTCGGCTCCCTAAAGAGGGCGCCGCCAACTGCGTATGGGTTGCCTGCCATGTCATTGATTTCCAGGTACTCGGGGTTGAACCATTCACCTTTTAATTGAACCTGAGGACTCAGCATCTCCTGAATGGGACGGATATTTTCACCGTAGTCTTCGCAGACCAAGGTGTACGAACTACCTTTGGCACCAGCGCGAGCAGTTCGACCAATACGGTGAACATAGTTTGCGGGGTCATCAGGAACGTCAAAATTATATACGTGTGTTACTTTGCTGATGTGAAGCCCTCGGCTCGCCACATCGGTTGCGATCAACGCTTTAACCTTACCCTCTTTAATCCTATGGATCAGCTGAATGCGCTTTTTCTGGGGTAAGTCACCGGTAATCAAATCGACATCTATGCCATTACCACTCAACTTGTAGTGCAGCCACTCGGCAGTCATTTTTGTATTTGTGAAGATAATTGAACAGTCAGGTTTATGCTCACGTAACAAACCAAGAATCACCCGCAGTTTATTTGAAGTATCACAGATCACCGCATGTTGATCGATCAACTCAGGCGTTAAAACCTCTGGATTTACCGAGATATAGGCGGGCTGATTAAGGTACTCAAACGCCAACTCTTTCACATTGTCGTTGGTCGTTGCAGAAAACAACAGCTTTTGAGCATCTTCTGGAATCTTATCCAGGAAAAACTCAACATCATCGATGAAACCCATATCGAACATACGATCGGCTTCATCACATATGAAAATTTTGACTTGTGAAAGATCAATCAACTTACGTTGATAGAAATCCTTCAAACGCCCAGGCGTGGCGACAATCATGCGTGGCCCGTCTTTGAAGGCAGCCGCCTGTTTTTCCAAGTCAACACCACCGAAAACAGGAACCGAACTAATACCCAGCGTCGCGATGACTTTTTGAGCGTCGTCATCTATTTGCATCGTGAGCTCACGGGTCGGCGTCAGGACAAGGACCTCAGGAACGGCTACGTCCTTGCGGTCACGCTTCGCTGCGTCCTGGCCATACAGACGTTCAGCAACTGTCATTACAAAAACGCCTGTTTTTCCCGTTCCTGTTTGAGCAAATCCAGCCACATCGCGTCCCTTGGTGGTCAAGGGAAGACACATGCCCTGAACTGGAGTTGGTTGGTCCCAACCAATCTTACGAACGGCTGCAATCACATCTGCCGAGAGTCCGGCATCCTCAAATGAAGTCACAGCCGGTACCGTTTCCGTCACATCAACGATCGGCTGCTGCCGGATTTCCACGTCTGTTTCCACTGAACTTAACTCATCATTATTAATGCTCATTCTTGACTTTCTTATTGATTACCCAAACTTCATTGCAGCACTTCTGACTCGCGTGGGTTTTTGCAATACCATTAACTTGAGTCAATTCAATCCGATAACTTTGTCTGACGCCGAGTCTTTACCAATGACCGAGTCCTTACCAATGAATTGAGGGCCAAGGCACCATGGATGAACAAACACCTCAAATCGAAACTCCATCGCCAAGCGATGCTGCTGCTTCAGTTGTTGATCCCACACCAGATACGACTGCCAGTGCAGAGCCCGCAAACACACAGGCAGGCGAGGATAGCCGAGATGCAGACTTAAAGAAAGCACAAGACGCTGGTACGGAAACACAACCACCAGCTCCCGACGCCCAGAACCAAACAGTCTGGATCTCAGAGCTTAAAAGATTTAATGAGGTTGTTAATGCCGTACTGGCAACCAAGGAATTACTTAAACTAAAGGCTTGTGACATTAAAATTCCATCCGAATTTTTGAGTGATTGGACCGCGGACAGCAATCGTTTTTTTATTCTCGCCGTCAATCTGCGCCGACGACACCAAAACCGGAGCGCCACCCCTGACGCAAAGACCGACAAGGCCGCCTAAGCCCCTCAAAGAACTAGTCTTTATCCTCAATAAATGGCACAATGAGCTGTCCACGTAGTTATGCTGGCGGCCTGCTTGCCACGAGGCCGTCCTCTTTTTTATCTGGGAGACCGCTTTTATGCTCAGACGGCTTATTTTGGCGACACAGTTGGTTGTGGTGTTTTTATGCACAGCATCATGCATAACCCCAGCCCAAAAAAGGGAGATGGACGATCATATTTACCGCCTTCAAACCAGACTTTTACAACTAGAATCCAACCTCGCCAATAGTCGCGTGGCCGACCAACGTGTTGGTGAGGCAAACAATAAACACATTGCCTCAACATCGTCCGATGTTGAGCGCTTGGGCATTGAGGTCAAACGCGTCAAAGGTGAAATCGACGCACTAAAAATCGGCGTACAGACCGGCCAAATGCCAGGAGTAGAAGGTCAGCAAGAGGGCTCTATTGGTGCGCAACTGGCGGAGATTCGCGCTCGCCTTGAAGCCGTCGAAAATCAACAAAAGGAGATCATTCAAACCATGGAATCGGGTGGTGCAATCGCTAAAAAACACCCCGATAAAAAAGATCACAACGTGACCAGCGAGAGTTCTGACAGCGAAAGTATTCAAGCTGCCTACAAACGTAAAAAATACAAAGACGTGGTCGAGTTAGCTCCAGGGGCCATTGGTAAAACTAAAGGCAAGGAAAAAATAAACCTGCTCATGATCTATGGTGAAAGTTTGATGAAACTTCAACGGCCTAAAGAAGCAGCCTTGCAATTCAGTGAGCTCGTGGAACTTAAACCAGGAGAGAAACAAATGGCTCTTGCCAAGCTTCGCTTGGGTGATGCATTTAGAGCTATGGGAGATAAAGACACCTCCAAACTCTTTTACGATGAGGTCGCGACCAAGTACGCGGGCACACCAGAGGGTGATAAGGCTAAACGAGCTCTAAAGTCGAAAAGATAAATCAGAACATTCATGAATCGGCAATCAGCATGATATTTTTGGGGATCGAATCCAGCTGCGATGAGACGGCTTTAGCTCTCGTCGAAAATGGCCGTCGGGTTCTCAGCTCGGTGATTTCATCCCAGGTAGACGTCCACGCTAAATGGGGTGGCGTCATACCTGAAATCGCGGCGCGAGAGCATCTTAATGCACTGAGCTCCATGTATAGAAACATGCTGAAGTCCAGTGATTTCAAAGCAAAAAACGTCGATGCCATCGCTGTTACTCAAGGCCCGGGACTCATTGGATGTCTGCTGGTGGGCGTCTCGTTTGCGAAAGGACTTGCTCAGGCCTGCCGTAAGCCACTCATCCCGGTAAACCACGTTCATGCCCACGTTCATGGCGCGCTTCTTGGACTTGACGCCAAGTATGAAGATATATTCCCGACGCTTGCATTAGTCGTCAGTGGAGGTCACACTAACCTCTACTTCATGAAAACCCCCACGCACTTCGAGCTTCTAGCCCACACGATCGATGATGCCTGTGGCGAATCCTTTGACAAAGTCGGAAAAATGCTCGGTTTACCTTATCCCGGGGGGCCACATGTTGAGACTCTCGCGCGTGGCGGCGACCCTTCAAAAGTCAATCTACCGCGAATGATTGAACGCAAAAGCCAAATGGCTTTTTCATACTCCGGCCTGAAAACG
>JBIJBX010000005.1:0-29900 GCA_044344995.1 Oligoflexales bacterium
CGGCCGTTTCGAGAACCATTGTGAATCAGCCAGCCGCGGGACACAAACCGGAAGATATCGCAGCAGCCTTTCAAGAAGAGGCCTTGGGGCAAATCGTGCGAAAGCTTGAACTGGCGAGAAAAGCTCGACCTGAATCGCGAAGTATTATTGTCGCCGGTGGTGTTGCGGCCAA
Organism: Oligoflexales bacterium; assembly: GCA_044344995.1. Lineage (GTDB taxonomy): Bacteria > Bdellovibrionota_B > Oligoflexia > Oligoflexales > RGVZ01 > CAMDKS01. The sequence goes on from JBIJBX010000005.1 coordinate 173, forward strand.
TCACAGGTTCAAAGCCATGGTCCAGGGTACCACATCACTACCCGTTCTATTTCCGCCGCTCAATTATTGCTCAGACAATGGTGCCATGATCGCTGCCCTAGGTTATCACCAATGGAAAGCCGCAGACTTTGATCCCACTCTAGCCTGGGATGTATACTCAAGATACCCCTTCGAACAGTTCCTCGCCGCAACAGAACAGAAATAAAAACCTAAAACACGAGCTTCCCCATGCGCCGAAACTACTACAACGAAAAGAGCAAAAAACAACCGCATGAGACAAGAATCTCGCAGCGTAAAAGTTTAGGACAAGTTTTTCTGAATACTGATTGGCCCGTTAAGCGAGTCGTAGAACAGCTTGGTGACCTCCATGTTAAGCGCGTTATAGAGATCGGGCCTGGCAACGGAATCTTAACCGAAGCTTTAGCGACAGCGGGAATCAAGGTGACTGCTATCGAAAAAGACGATCGATTTGCTGAACGTCTCTCAGAGAGAATTAGACGCGGGGAATTACACGGTGTCGAGATCATTAACCGTGACATTCTGCAGTTTGATTTAGAACATTGGATTCAAGCTGCCGGACAAGAGCCAGCAGCCGTTGTCGGTAACATCCCCTACAATATCTCCACGCCAATCGTGATGTGGACGCTGCCACTGCTCAGCAAATTGAAAGCTGCAGTTTTCATGGTTCAGCTTGAGTTTGCGCAAAGGCTATCAGCGGCTTGTGACACCAAAGACTACGGCAGTTTAAGTGTTTACTGTCAACTACGCGCTTTCTGTGATTTTAATTTTAAAGTCGATAAAACCTGCTTTAACCCCATACCAAAGGTCGATAGTGCAGTCATCACCCTCCGACCGCGTGCTGAAGCACTGGCCAAGGCGGCTACTTTGCAATACGCAGAAACCATCTGCCGCATCGTATTTACACAGCGACGCAAAAAACTCCGCAATACAATCAAACCCTTTCTAAAGGACAGAGACGACTCTGAGTGCCCCATTGACCTCAATCGTAGGCCTGAGACCTTGACACCTCTTGATTTTATTCATCTCACAGAGTTTCTTTTTCACGATAAAATTTGATAAAATCCAGAGTACTTAAAATTTAAACCCGTTCGTTTTGGAGACCATCTATGACACGAGGATCCTTGCTGCTTCTATTGGGACTGACAACTTTTTTTTCTTCACCGACCGTCATAAAAGCTGAGACTGCTGAAAATCCAAATACTGAGAACACCAACGCTCAGACCACGGAAAATGACGCTAATCTTGATCAGTACTTTAATCGTACAAACGCAGACACAAGTGACAATAACCAACCTCTGAGCGCCCAAGCCACAACCGAGCCGACAGCTCCTGCAGCTGATGGCGCTGCCACTTCAACGGCACCAGCTGGAACGGCGACAGATGGTACGACCACGCCCGCTAAGAAAGTTGTGAAAAAGAAGAAAAAGAAAGCTGCCGCAGGCGCCGTAGCGACCGACACGGCTACCGTCGAAGGAGCCACTGGACACGGGACGCAAGACAGTGGGCTGCCGTACAAGGCCAATTTTGATCTAGGATTTAAATTCAAGTCCACTTCTGCAACTCAGAAATACGCAGATATCTCTACTAAGTTCTCCATGACTGAACTTGGCCTGGATGTGACGTGGTTATTTATTTTCTCAAAAATGGAAGCTGGTCCGATCTTCTCCTACAAATCGGGAACAACTAAAATTGGCGACATTTCGATCAAAGAAAACTCCATGGGAATCGGCGGAGCATTCTTCATGAACTTTGGTAATATTCAGGCGGACAAGTTGGTACCATACGCTGGGGTTGCTGTGAAAATGGAAACTGAAACCAATGATTCGACAAAAGAGACCAGTAAGTACACTAAACTTGGACTTCAAGGTGGTATGAAGTATTTTGTGGGCGCTCACTTGGCTTTAAAACCATTTTTGTCCTATGAGATGGCTATCAGTGGCGAGGAAAAAAATGAGTCGACCTCGCCTGCCACCGTGGCTAGTGTGACTGGTAGCACTCTAGAGCTTGGTTTAGGCGTGGCAAAATACTTCTAAGACAATTAATTTCTACTTTTTACCTGCGTAATCGATATTGATACCGTCAATCCAAAACGTAGCGCTACGGCCTAAGGGAACTTTGGTCGTAGCGCTTTTTTCCCAAGCAAAACGGTAAAAATTCCTTCTCGCGTCCAATCGAAACTCGTCCAAAGTGATGACCTCACCAACCTTGACCGAACCAACTGCAAATGGTCGCCCAAAGTCTGAATCAAAAGCATAGACAGGGACTTCATCCGAATTCTTTGCGAGCGTTGACCTCTTGGCCGAGAGCTTCCAGACGTATCGCTCAGGGTTTAATGGGACCTCCGCATCGGGTCTGAATCTTTCAGGCGAAAATGCGGCTGATTTTTTGGCGGTATTTTTTGTCGTGTCGCTTTGAGGTTGGGCCATGAGTGGATTGGCCAACAAACTGCCAAGAATCAAAACTAAACGCAAAAACATGACCTGTACCATTTTCACCCCCTCCATACGCTAGCTCTAGAGATCCGCGCCAGAAGGATATATCGGCATAAGTTTTGAATGTTAAATTGAGATTTACCAGGAAAATAATGCCTAGTCAGACTAAGGCTTATCCCAAAACTACGTCTTTAATATCAGGTAGTTTCTCTTTGAAGATCGGAACAATACCGTTGAATAAGGTGATATGACTTGATGGACAGCCTGAGCAGCCGCCGAACAGGCGGATAGTGATCACGCCGTCTTCCACATCAATAAGCTCACAGCCGCCAGCATGTAAGGCCAGCTGCGGATTGATGTCTTTCTCAATTATTTCTTTAACTTGCTCGATCATTCGAAACCCCAAATCCACAAGCTACTCACAGCCCTCGGATGCTGATATATTAATCAGCAGCAATTTAATCTTTTTTAAGGCGATGTCAATATCTATTAAAAATTAGGGGTTTTTACCCTAATTTAGAATCAGCGACCCAATTGACTCAATGGCACGTCAGCCGGGTCGGACTGCCCTTAACAGGCAAACCAAGCATAAAGTTAGCCCAATGGTCGCGAGGTAAACCCAAAACCGATTGGTGTTAATCGAACTTGCCTCATCTCCCAGCCAAAAACTGCGGCTCACAAGGCTCCAGAAACTCTTTGCTGGCTGTTTAGATGATGACATGGTTACCCGAACCTCACGATAAACTTATGAGGCGATCAATAATGAGTGCGCCAAAAACACCAAACAAATAAAGGCATGAATAGTGAAATAAAGGCATGGCTAATTTGTTATCAGCGGTCTTGAAAAGCTTCCAAGCCATCCAGGCGAAATAAATCGTAAAGGCCATCGCACCGACTAGATAAACCCACCCAGCGTCACCTAAAACGGTCAAACTCGCGACAACAGGCAGTAAACTCAAAGTGTAGAGAAGGATTTGTCGCCTCGTCTCCTGATCACCCTTCACCACTGGCATCATGGGAATTCCGGCAGCGGCGTAATCGTCTTTGTACTTGATCGCCAGAGCCCAAAAATGTGGCGGCGTCCACAGGAATATTATCAAAAACAAAATAATCGCCGGCCAGCCTATGGTCGGCTCAACTGATGCCCAACCAATTAACGGTCCAACCGCGCCCGCCGCCCCACCGATCACGATATTTTGCACCGTACGACGCTTGAGATACATGGTGTAGAACAAAACATAAAAGGCATTTGCAATCACGGCGAGACCAGCCGCCAACAGGGAGGCCCCAATACTGAGAACGAGGAAAGACGCCACGCCTAGGGTGACGCCAAAAATCATCGCATTAAGATTGTGCACGCGCCCACTAGCGACCGGTCTCCGCTTCGTACGAAGCATATTGCGATCAATATCAGCGTCAACGAGATGATTGAAAACTGCCGCCGATGACGAAGCTAGCCAGGTGCCTAGGAGGCTAGAGATGATCAATGTCATCTTAGGGAGAGAGCCACTTGATGCTAGGAGTATCCCTGGCAACACAGTAACAACCACCAAAAGCGTGATCGTGGGTTTTGTTAAATTAAAATAATCGCGCCACGTCGCACGGACTAATTCCGTCGAAGTCTGTGAACAGGTGGCCACACTTGAATTCATATTTCACCAATTACCAGCGCGGGGTCAATCCAACCCAAATCGGGAAAAACACACACAGGTAGAAAAGGGCTGGAAACATAAACATAATGAGAATCATGGCAAGCCAGCCTTTGCCTTCTCTGGCCAGGTCACGACTAGGTGCGCTTTTGGTAGTCATAAGACAACTTACTCCCAACTATGATGAGGTCTTTCGAAGGCCTCTATAATGGACGTTTCCGGAAAAAAAAGCAATTTGGATTAACCCGCCGCGTGGTCAGTAAATGGCATGGCTCCGTTGGCTAATTATTAGTCAGTTCGCCAGTTTGAAGACAGGTAATCATAAACTTTCTGATTTCTCCAGACGCCCTTAACGTACTCCCGCGTCTCCTGGTAGGGAATCAGTTCAATAAAAAGCAGGCGATCTTCAAATAAGCGGCGTGCTAACCACGAGTCCACAGTTTGCACCCCAGCGTTATAGGCGGCGTAAACTTGTGCTTGATTGTTATTAAATCGTGACTGCAACTCCCTGACATAGTCTGTGGCCAACGGGATGTTGACCTCAGGTTTCATTAGATCCTCTGGAATTTTAATCTGCTCTTTGCCCGAAATTTTCGCATTCTTCACCAAACGTTTGGCCGTAAAAGGCATGAGCTGCATGAGCCCCCAAGCATTGGCACCGCTCCGCGCATCCGCTTTGAAACTAGACTCCTGGCGAGAAATCGCCAAAAGTTCGTTGCGGTCCATATCGAAGTCCTTCGCGACACCAGAATAAATGCTCAAGTATGGCCTAGGAAAATAAATTAAAAATTGTTCCGGCCTCTCCCGCCAAAAGTCGGCTGTCTTCATCATCTTTGTCGTCAGGGAGATCGTTCCCAACCAATTTCCAGCGGCGGCGTGTAAGCGAGAAATGTAGAGCGCCCATTCTAAGTCTTTTTTTCGCCCTACCGTTGGCTCAATGGAGCGCTGGAGTTCATCGATTGCGACTTCCGCTAAATCGGATATGCGAAGAGATGCTAGAATCTCGGCTTTTCGCAGTAATTTGCCCCTTGTCCTGTCATTGCGTAAATCATCGATATCCACACGCTGCCAGGCATCAAGCCGTTTACGTAGTTCTTTCAAATCCTTAAAAGGCTTTTGCCAAGCTACGGCGTGATCCTCGCCAGTCAGCTGCAGCGCCACGACGCTATAAAAACTGACTGGGTAATCTTCGGCCAAAGATTTTCGGTAAAATGAGGCTTCTGACTTGTTCCCAACTTTATCATGGGCACATGCGAGCCAAAATAAAAGCTGCGGACGGATTTTTTCGTCAGAAGACTCTGTCAGGAGGCGCTCCCATATTTTGCGAGCTTGATCAAAATCGGAGGCTAAAAAGCGGTAGAGTCCCTGGCTCCAGCGAAATCTCGTGACCCACTCATCGGGAAGTGTTGCCTGATTAAGCGCAAGTTCCGCGATGTTAAAAGATTTGTCCCAGTCCCGCGCCTCAACCGCTAGCCGAAAAGCCAAGAGGTGGTATGTTTCTGCCGCGGTCGCTGCCAGATTGTTTTTTTGCTCGGAACTCAAGGCATACGAGTGCAGAAGGGCCGCACTTACATAATTCAGTACATCGTCAGCAAACACTCGGGCGGATTCGCCGTCACCTATGGTAGCCCGAGCTCTTGCGGCCCAGAGTGTCTCGTCAATACGCCGCTGCTCAAACATGGCCCTGGTCAGACCCAGGGTCGATTCATTTATGGCCGGATTTTTCCACAACTGCATATACGGCATGTATAAAGGCGCAACGGATTCCCGCTCTCCCTGATCGCGACGAATTTTTATCATGCGAGCAAAAGATTCCAAAGCAAGTGGAGCCGACCAAGCGTTTGCTGCCAACCTCGGAGCAACATCGGATAACGCTGTCAGGGCTTTCGAGCTTTCACCCATGCAGTGTGACACCAGGGCTTCAAAATATCTGGAAACATCAGGTGCCAGTGTCTTCTGCCAAGTTTCCCAATCGGATGATCGTTGCGACTTGTAACGACACACTTCCTCCGAGAGCTTAGTCAGTAACGGGTCATTAGCCGGTATTCCATCTGTCGATGGCGGACTCACCTTTGCATCCACTGCGACGCCATTTACAGACTCGGGAATCTCCCGAAGTAGGTAGGGAATAATTTTTTCTTCCGTCTGCAACGAACGGGCCAGCATCCAGGGGCCATGGCTCCCGCCGCGTGTCTCGTTCAAGACGAGACGCGCCATTTCACGGCGATCAAGTTTTTTACCTTTTACTTTGGCAAGGGCGCGTAACCATCCAGCAAACGCGCGTTCTCCGAATGCGCCGCTTGCGGCGCCCAGTGCTTTAAACCACGCTTCCTTGGCGTCAGCCTCCGATCTCTGGCCCTCGGCAATCCTCGCGTCCAAAAGCAGTAAAGCATCGTCCAAGACGCCACGGTCTGCTGGGTTTTTTTGTAAATAGTCAGCCAAACGCTGACGATCGGCTTGCAACGACTGATCTTCTGTCTTGCCGGGCTCGAAGGTGTCGAGTTTTACGGTCACCGGTCGAGATACAGTGGCGCAGCTCATCACCGCGGCCTGGGCAAGAGTAGTGGCTAACAAGGTGAGAGATATCTTCCACATACGATCCTCATGATACCTTGTTAATCAGCGATCGTCACACGAAAAACCTGCGGCTGACCCGTCTCGGCCGATACCATCAAATATTTGCCATCATCAATAAAATCAACGTACTGTGCGAATTTCAGTGGCTGTAAGCTGTACCATTTTTTCTTAGATTTAATCCCCATCAATTCCAAAGTCCCGTCGTCAAATACGAGTGCATGGAATTCTGGAGTCACTCCAAAAGCAGCTAACCGCCGCTGACCAACTACAGGGATAACTTTTTGGCGACGCATGTTTCGGTCGAAAACCAAAATGGCCTTACCTGTCCAAGCGTAAAAAACTCCGTCCCCGCCAACTATTCCCTTTAGATCAGATTTAGACGAGTATACCTTTTCAAGCGCTGCTTTGCCGTTGTTCAGGTGCTGTCTGAAAATCGCACGATTTTGTGTAAAAAGAACAAACTCGCCCGCCTTGTCTTCACCACCCGCCATAGAAAAAACATCATCAACCAAGGCTTGAGCAAAACTGAACACGCGAGGCGTCTTTCCTTTGAGATCAACCAAATATCCTCCACATTTGCCGAGTAGAAACTGAAGCAAGGGTTTCGCAGCGCGGGCAAATGTTGCGGGTAATGTGGGGCAGCCTGCTTCTAAGCCTATATCCAGCGATCGCCATGTTTTACTCTGATAGTCGAGGGTCCATAGGCGCTCCCGATCAAATCCGAGGATTTCTCCACCATCGAACGCCGCAAGTTTAATTGGACGGTGCAATTTTGCAGGCAATTCAAAACGTGTAACGGCGGAGCTGGCTAGATTCCAGCGCCAGAGATGATTTTCACCGCTGATCCATAAGTCGCCTGTCGCAACCTGATAAAGAGGCCGCCCATGTAGAGCGTCTGACCGCATGGACTCGGCTTGTAATGTGGGTGGACTGATCCTGCCAAGATTAAGGACTGAATAATTGGACTCACCACGCAAGGGGGTGACCAACCCTAAAATTAGGCCGATCAAAACTAGAACCCTTGCTAGTGATTGCAAATTACACCTCGGCGAGGGCTTCGATAACGCTTGATAAAACTATCGCCTCTTCAATTGACGACGTTTTTAGATGACGATCTGCCTCCGCACATGCACGCAATCCAGCCATGCCCGTTCGAATCGACCCACGCTCAAGCTGCTCCCTCGCGAACTTAGCGAATATTCCTGTGATCGCAATCGCAGATTCTCCACGATTCAAAAAACATTCCGACATTAAATGCGCTCTGGCTAGCTGACGCTCCCTTAAAAATCTGAAGAGATCGAAAACATCATCTTCACGCAAAATGCCCAGCGCGGGCAAGACGTCGGATTTAGTCACCTGACGCTCAACCCCTGAAAACTGCAATGACAGCTTTAAAATCTCGTTTTCAATTTTGCCAAGATCTAGGCCAGTGGCATCAAGAATCGCCGTTATCGCATCTTCCGCCAAGCTCAGATGATGGCGTTTTGACAAGGCCGTGATAAATTTTCTGTAGCCAAAGATCCCAACAGGTTCAATGCACTGAACCTTTAATGCTCCGAGTCTCGTGAGCTGTTTCTGCAAATCCGGCGCTATTTTTTCCCCTGCATCCACTATGAGATGTGAACGCAGGGTCGACAAATCGGCAATCATACTCAACCACGAGCCAAAATTTTTTACGGCTGATGCCCGCTTCAAGAGGTAAAGGGATGTTGGCTCAAACAAGCTACTCTGAGAAACCATTGAGAGAAACTCACGCTGATCCAAATCTGAGCACTCTATAGAGTGCACCGCGCCAGCGCCGAGCTTCTCCCAAAAATTTTTTACGGCGTCGAAAGTTTTTACTTGAAGGTATGTGGAAGGACCAGAGACCACGATAAGACGAGGGAAATTATCCACAGATTTCGCGGTTAAAAGCTCACGAAGGGACGCCGCATAGTCATCATAACTGGGCTGATTTGTCTTTTTAAACTGCAATCTTGGGCCCTCAAAAACTCATTAATCCAACTAATCTCAAATCCAAGCAAAACGCGCTTGGGAGTTACCTATAACCTATGCCTTTTTAAGATGCCTTCGACCGCTACTACGCAAGAGGCGCTCTGCTAATTTGACTGATGATTTCTTAATCTTAACTGCCTTTTTCTTGGACGATCTACGCTTTAGTCCTCGCATAGAGGTGCGTTCATAGTCCACAACAAAGTGCCATCTTATAGCTTTTTCAAGGGCTTCCCGCTCGCGCTCAACCTGCTGCAACTCGACCGTAGGATCAGATCCCCGCTTAAGGACCAGTCTGAGCTCTGGCATGCTGCCTCTTTTTAGGGCTAGTCCTTTGACGATTCCACGCCGAGAGCGATTCAAAGCGACAGCAAGTCGCAAAATCCCGGCTAGAAATTCCACCCGTTCAAAATCGCGATCATGCAACCCAACCAATTCGCCCTGATCAAATTTGGGCGAGGCCTTACGATGATGCAGCGCTACCAAAGCGATGAGATGCCGCTCATCTTGAGTGAAGCCTGAAATCCGACCGTTATTTATCAAATAATACGTGTGTCGATGATAGGACGACTGAGCAATGAACTTACCAGCCTCGTGAAGCCAGGCAGCGACCTGTAAAAGCTCACGATCCCCCAACCATTCAGATTTAATTTGTGAAGGATGACGATGCGCTGCAAGCTTATCAAACATGTCCAACGCGAGAGAACTGACCTGACCTGCGTATTTTTCATCGATCTGCCACTGTTCTGCCAGACTCCGTACACTATCCCACCGAATGTCCCGCGCGCGGCCCGCCCGGTCGCCAGACATCCTCCGGTAACTATCGACCACGATGCCCTCGCGCAGGCCATAAGAAGAAATGGTCCACTCTTGTACACCAAATACTTTTGAGACCTCATTCATAACAGCGGCACCGGCCATAATGATATCTGCGCGCGAGGAATCCACCCCAAGAATTTCTCGGATCTTTTTTGGACTCTTCAAGCGCTCCATCACTGCCAATATGATCCGCAAGTCCCGTGACGGCAGTCGATAACCATTTTCATCTACCAGAACACGTTTACGAAAAAATCGGCTGTGAACAATTGCCAATGTTTTCGCCGTCCCTGATGACGCAATGGCGCGCTTAAACGAACCTTTTTTAATGCTCCCCGCCAGGGGCAAAAGTCTTAAATTAATATACTCGTGCATTTTTTTGATGTTTGACGGTAACACACTGTTTTTTTTGAAATGCTTGGCAGTCAATGTGACCGCGCCGAGCTTGAGGCTCGTGACAAACTTAATTTGTTCGCCTCTGGCTAGAATTATCTCTGTGCTTCCACCACCGATATCCACTCCTAGACAAGGCGTGCTTTCCACAGGCAAGGCATAGCGCATTCCTAGAAAAACTAAACGAGCCTCCTCGACTCCGTCAATAATCTCGACTTTAACGCCTGTTTTCTTTGAAATCTCATCGATTAATTGCTGATGATTTTTAGCCTCTCGAAGGGAGTGCGTTGCAACGGCCCGAATGGCAGCACCATACGCCGAGGCGATCTTTGCCATGTGCGACACTGTCGACAACGCTCTCCGAAAACCTTCTATCGACATATTGCCATCGGGCAGCAAAAATTCGCCCAAGCGAACACCTATTTTGTCGGTGTCCAGCACCTCAAGCTGACCTGCTTTATCCATTCTGGCCACGATTAGATGAATTGAGTTACTGCCAATATCAATGGCAGCGATAGTTGTAACTTTAGCAGAGCTTGCAGGCACGGTGATCCCTATTCTTATCAGGCATTATTTCTGATTAGTAATCTAATCTAAATCACAAGCTAACTACATCTTTTAATTTTTTTTTCGCGGTCTCGATATCCATTGCAATTTGTCGTTTCAAAGCTTCCAGGTCCGCGAATTTTTTCTCGTCTCGCAATCGACTGATAAACTTAAGCTCTACGGTTTGCTCATAAAGATCAAAATCTCCATGCGGAGCAAAAATATGCGCTTCGACCGTCGTTTCTTTTTTTGAATCCGCCGCCAGTGTCGGTCGACTTCCAATATTGATGACACAAGGGAAATCGTTATTTCCAAGCAGCTGAGAGGACAATTCGGATACAACTCTTAGCGTTCCCGCGTAGACGCCCGCGCCCGGAATAAGCTGATCATGGCAAGAGATGTTGGCCGTCGGAAACCCAATCGTGCGACCGACTTTTTGTCCATGCACCACGGCACCCCTGAGCATGAAACTTCTTCCAAGCATCACGGCGGCACTTTCCACATCACCCTGCCGCAGCCAGTTACGTACCTGAGAACTGCTGGCGACCAAATCACCCACATGCACCGGCTCCACTATGATCGCCTCTATGCCGTTTTCCTCGCAGAATTGACTCAGATACTGAACGTCGCCCAACCGTCCTTTACCAAAGCGAAAATCAACTCCAACGCTGATCTGTCGAAGACTGCCGGTTGCGGCAAGCATCTGCAAAAAATTCTCGGCGGAAAGATGCGCGAGACCCTCGTCAAATTTTAATTCCAAAAGAGCGTCAACGCCCAAAGAGGCCAAAACGCTGCGACGAATGGTCGGACTATCGATCTTTTTAAAATCTTGGGACTTGCCGAAATATTGCAGAGGGTGAGGATCAAAGGTGACTACGACGCTTTGTCGGCTCTGGAGCTTGGCCGACTCGACCATGACTTTGATAAGGCGTTGGTGGCCCAAATGCACCCCATCAAAGTTGCCAAGTGCCATATTTAGCGATTTTACGCCAATAACTTTTGTTAAAGATTCTATAGAGTTAAATACATGCATTAAAAACTGCCATTTGTTCGTAGTCAAACCGCTAACTTTAATGTTATGAGGTGCGTCCTCTTCGGACAGGACGCTTCGGTGAATAGCGATCGCGGAGCTGTTGGTCAATGTAATTGTTAGTCGTTTTTGCTAATTGTGGGGATTTAAATGGATAGTATTGGTATCGAGGCGACCACTGCGTCCTCCGGTGACGTACACGGTCTAAGCATTCCTGCTGTTATCGGGATGCTCGTTTTGGTCCTCATCCTTGCCCTTATCTCTTCAAGGCAACTCCGCGTAAAAGGACTTACCGTCCATCACCTATTTCTAAAAATCGCCCTGAAACGAGCCAATGAACAACTGGTTGGTTTTGTGAGATCCCTTGATCTCTACGAAATGAACCTTGTGATGGGTGTCGCTCCTCGCCGCGGAGAGGCCCTTCAATTTGACCTTTCATCTCTGCCGGGATTCCCCGCCCAAGGCAAGACCGTTACCGGCAAAGTTAGCCGCGTGAAAAATCTTGGAGAAAATAACCACAACTTCCTTGTCAGCGTTTCCTTAGACATCCCCTCAAAATCCACTGAAGTCGCGATGAAGCTAGCCGATTATCTTCGCCAGCTTCACGCTTAATATCGATAAGTCAACGATGTCCAAAATCTCTGGAGATACCAAACTACTTGGCCTGCTTGGTCACGGCGCACGATTTACGCTTTCACCGGCCATGCATAATCACGCCGCTAAGATTCTGCACCGAGATGTGGTCTATGTGAATTTTGACCTCAAAGCAGAGTCTGTGAATTCATTCCTTGATCTATTTTGGCAGATGGGCGGTGTTGGATTGAATGTCACAATGCCGCACAAATCTTTGGTCGCATCTCTTGTCAATTCGAATGGGCTAAGCTCCGTGAACACGCTGGTCAGAACGGATCAAGGTTGGGATGGATTTTCAACCGATGGCCAAGGCTTTTTGAATGGACTCGCTCGGGCCAAAGCGAATATTGAGGAATTCGATGCCGTAGTTGTGTTGGGAAGTGGTGGATCTGCCCAGGCAATTCTCGGCGCCATTGCAGAAACACTCCAAGACAAACCTATCGTAACCGTCGTACACCGACGCTCAGGAAAAAATGATCCCGAACTACGAAACTCAATCTCCAAAACACCCGTGCAGATGCTGACTCTAAGGGAAATGACGCCCGAAGCGTTTACGGACACCCTTAGAAACTTGAGTGGTTTGCGCAAGCTCGTGATTCAGGCAACAAGTGCTCCGAAAAATGGCGATCGGCTAGAGGCCTATCGTCCGGCAGTTAAGATGCTGGATGCGAAGGATCTGTTGGTCGATATCATTTACGATCACCCAAGTGAGCTTTACATGGAATGTATCCGGCAAGGATTAAACTGCCTCGATGGGCTGCCAATGCTGATTGAGCAAGCGCGATTAAGCCAGCAGTTATGGTGGCATAAGGCAGTAAATTACGAGGATCTTCTGTTTGCCATAAAAAATTCAGGTTGGCGCTCGCGATAAACGAACACCAACCAGTATCATAGAACGAGCTTTAAAATCGGCCTATGGTTTCACTCCTAGTGCTAATTCCAAGAGCTCACCACCAATCGTTACATCCTGAGAAACGACCATATCCTGATCATTAAAACTAACGCGATACATTCCAGGGTTTAGGATCACATGAAATGTGCCGTCACTTTTTAGAGGATAAGTATGCGAATCCTCCAAGGCTTGGCTTAATGGCGTCACGGTGACAATCCCCTTCACGGCGCGCTGCCCATTAACGGTCACAGACCCGCGAACACCACTTTGTCCCAGACGATCTAGCATTAGAGCCCAACCTGGACGCATGCGCTCAACCGTTGACTGGCGCCAGCTATAGGGCGGCTGGAAGCCCTGACTACCGGAATTAACCTCAATGACATAAGGCAAGACACCATGGGCATTGTGATACCAATCAATATCACCACCATCGACCGCATAGAGCAATTCCCATGATGTCCCCGCCTCGTAGGTGCCCGAGCCTGCGTCCTTAATCAGGGTTGCTGCCAATTGTTGACCTAGCCCCTCAACCACTTCACGCGCGTCAGCGCGTTCGCCGTCACAGCCGTAGGGATAAATCACGATTTCACTGTAAGAGTGATAACTCACCGAAATAACCGGCTGCACACGAGAAACCAGCCCCATTACGGCCTGAGTTTCTGGCTCACTGGCAGCAGATGGGCCGCGGTAGGTATCACTGTAGGTACTACCACTACTGCCGCCACATGATCCCCATGCATATGGATAGTTACGGTTAATATCGACACCGTAACCCTCCCGAGTATTTTTGCGCCACATACTGTTTGACGTCCAAACCTTATTGTTTCCATCTGGATTAACCATGGGCACCACCCAGATTTCGACTCCGTCTACCCAGCTAGTAACCCCGGCATCACTGCGGTATTTTGATGTCAATTGATCAATCATATCGATTGCCACTTCAGTCGTCATAACTTCGCGAGCGTGGTGCATAGCGTTAAAGAAAATGGCTGGCTCATCCTCATCCGTGGCAACATTATCACTGATTTTCACAGCCCAAATATCCCGACCCTCGTTGCTTTTGCCGATTGATTCAATTCGTATTAAATTTGGAAATCTCGTTTCATAATTGCGCAGTATTGAAGTTAGCTCCGCGTACGTGGTGTAGCGTTGATCTGGCCCCACTTCAGGGTCGATGTCTTTAGTTTTAACGATGTGACCTAAGTCCAAAGACTTGAGTAGGGCCAATTCGTCTCCATGCACGACGACGTCCACAGTGCCCTTGCCAGGATCAACACCAGCAACATCATGACCATCGGCAGCCAACTGACGAAGGCCGGCGCGATAATCTGAAAGGTGAATTGTCACTATTTTGGAAGGCTGAAGGGAACTTGGCTCCAAATGGATCTCAGAGGCATATGCCGCCACAGACAAGGCGCAGGCGACCAACACTGAACCCAAAAAAAATTTGCGGTTCTTCATCATGAAATTGACCATATAAGGAACCCTCTTCGGAAGTGTTTATTTTGAGGCACATATATAGGTTTTTGTTTTAAGATTACCGTTAATTGTACGCCAGAGTTTAGAGGAGCGTCAATTTACGCCGGGAAATAATTTGGTGCAGAAAGTTATTAGTCATTTTGATCTTAACGATAAAATATCGTCTCTTGCCAAGAGCGAAGATCTGCTCTTTCTTGGGATCGCTGATTTAAACTTGCGCACTGACGCGGAACGCTATCGCCAGTGGCTCAACGAATCAAGAAATGGCTCCATGACATGGATGACTAATCATGTTGATGTACGTGAGCACCCAGAAAAGATTCTGAATGGCGCAAAATCCGTGCTCGTTTTTGGATTTTCTTATTATCTGGGTGATCGGTGGAAGCGTAATGATAACGAGAAAAAGCCGCAGATTGCGCAGTACGCTAGGCTAAAAGATTACCACTCCTTTCTCAGGAATAAAGTGGCCTCCGTCCAGAAAGAATTGGCCAAATTCTGCGCACCGGAAGTCGAGTGGAGAATCACGGTTGACTCAGCGCCAGTGCTTGAGCGCGCCTTGGCATTTAAGGCGGGCGCTGGTTTTGTCGGTAAAAACACATGCTTCATTCATCCCAAGCAAGGCAGTTTTTTACTATTGGCCGAACTCTTTACAACTTTGCCCATCAGTGATCCCAAAACCACGGCTAGGGCTTCGGGTCATCAAGAAAGAACTACAGATGGGGGCTGCGGTACTTGTCGGCGTTGTCAAGTTCATTGTCCAACTGGAGCACTCGCTGAGGACTACAAGATTGATGCTCGCAAATGCATTTCTTACTGGACCATTGAGCACCGTGGACTGATACCATTGGAATATTGGCCCTGGGTCGGTCACTACCTCTTTGGCTGTGACATTTGCCAGCTAGTTTGCCCGTACAATCGCAACATCGGTCCATCTGAGGCAGCTCAGTCCCTCGTCCGCGTAACATCCACTCCTGACCTACTCGCAATGATTGAGATGGACCAAAAATTCTATGAAAAAGAATTTGGCGGCACACCACTGACCCGAGCAAAGCTAGCGGGACTTAGACGCAACGCTCTAATTGCAGCTGTGGTCAAAAACGACGAGAGAATCTATGCACTTTTTAGCAAGCTAAAAGAGGATTCGGACCCGGTAATCCGAGGTACTATCGAGCAGGCCACGCACTACCAGCAACGCACGTGAACTCAACAACGCTCAACCTATGAACCCCGGATCAATGCTCTTCCAGTCTCGCGCTGCACGCCACATTGGAATTAATTGCCTCAAGAGTTTCTCTGCTTGAGCCAGTGAGAGTTGTACCGCACTGTCGCTTTTTGCCTTTGACGGTTCTGGATGGACTTCTAAAAAATAACCGCTCAGGTGCCCCGTAGCGGTTGCGGCGCGGGCCAGCAGCGGCGCAAAACGACGGTCGCCACCCGTAGTCTTCCCACCCTCACCCAAAGCTGGCATCTGCGTCGAGTGGGTGATATCGAAAATAATCGGTACTTGTGCCTTGGACATCATGCCAAACGACCGCATATCAACCACTAAATTCCCATAGCCAAAACTCGCACCACGCTCCGTCAATGCCACTTGCAAGGGCAAGTTCTTCCGTGCGCAGGCCGCTTTAGCTTTATCGACAGCATTGAGCATGGCATCTGGCGCAACCATCTGACCCTTTTTTATATTGACCATACGTCCGGTTTCACATGCGGCGACGATCAGGTCTGTTTGCCTGCACAAAAATGCAGGAATTTGCAAAACATCGACGACCTCGGCACACTCGGACGCCTGGTGTGCTTCATGAATGTCGGTCAGTACGCCAATCTTGTATTTCTTTTTGATCGACTCAAACCAAGTCATTGCTTGTTCAAGCCCTGGCCCCCGGTACGAGTCAATGGCCGTCCTGTTGGCTTTGTCAAAACTGGCCTTGAAAGTCAGGTCAAAATCTAACTCTTTGGCCAATTTCACAAGCGGCTCTGCCACTGCTTCGAGCAGGCCTAAAGACTCAGCAACGCAGGGCCCCGCATAGACAATTGGTCTTGTAATTTCTGAGACTTGCACTGTTCGTTCTCCCTCTAGGAAGCCGTATACCAGAAAACCGGCTAAAGCTCCTTGACTAAATGGGTTGGCACAGTTACAAAATCGCTTCTCTGTGCGCGCGATGGCTCTTTAGCTCAGTCGGTAGAGCAATGGATTGAAAATCCATGTGTCCCCAGTTCGATTCTGGGAGGAGCCACCACTTTCTTCGCCTTTTACCATAGCAAGGGCCCGACATGGAAACTTTTGTAACAGTCATTCACATTATCGTAGCCTTATTTCTCGTGCTAGTTGTTTTAGTACAAGCTGGCAACGCAGGCGGAGTTGGCGCTGCTTTTGGTGGTGGTAATTCCTCTGGCGTGTTTGGAGCAACTGGCGCAAATCAATTCTTGAGCCGTCTGACCTATGCGGCTGCGGCAATTTTCATGACCACTTCTCTTGTTCTCACTGTGATGCAAGGACAAGCTGGTAAAACTGGATTAATGGAGAAACTCCAAGCCACACCTGCGCCAGCTGCACCGACCGTGCCAGCTGCGGCTGAGTCGGCTCCTTCTGCAACGGCAACGTCAACAACGACCCCTGCTGCTGCAGCCTCCGCGCCTGAACAAACAACGGCCCCAGCCTCCGCGCCTGTTGCCGCTCCCGCAACTCCAGCTTCAGGAGAAAAGAAATAATTCACTGGTTTTCGGAAGCCCAAAACTCTGAAAACCTTCCTCCCAGATCATACATAAGCAGTCGTGGTGGAATTGGTAGACACGCATGTTTGAGGGGCATGTGAGGCGACTCGTGTGGGTTCAAGTCCCACCGACTGCACCAACAAAATAAAAAAAACATTAAATCAGATCGCAGCCAACTCGGATGAGTTGGCCCATGGGTTAGATTTGGAACTAGATCGTCCCTTCATAGAGATCCTGAAGCGGCACTCTAGTCCCATCGTCAGACTGCGTAATATGCCGATTAATCAACGACAATAAGGTGTTGAGTTTATCCAAAGATATGACGTCTTGACCGTCTAAGGCGTAAATATCCTCTCCCTTAAAATTCAATGGACACACATCCCGGGACTCCTTGGATTCCGTCGGAACCTGTTCTGGATCTGTCCATGAAATTGGAGCACCGTGACTTCTGCAAATTATTGGCCGAGCTTCATAAATTGCGCAGCAACCTTTATTATCGAGAAACCCGCAGAGGGAGACCTCGTGCATCATGGATTTCTTATCTTTGATCATTGATTTGACTGCAGGGTTATTTTGTAACCAGTCTTTAATGTATTGAGCCTCAACAGGCAGCACTGAAAGACCACTGCGGCAGCAGGAAAAACAGCCGGGACCACAGCTGAAAGATTGGCTATGTCGGGTGCTTACAGCTGCAAAAGCTTCATCAACCTTGACGAGCAGTTGAGTGTAGTTCGAGTAGAGGTTATCCTTAGTCATGCGCGTCCCAGTGCTACAGTTGGTTTAAAATTTGTTTGATCGAGAAATACTGAGTCAAATATAACCATGAGTACATCAATTAGTAAAAGTCGGATTCTTGGTAGTTCCCATCGCGTCCTGCGCGTGGTGGGCGGGGTAGCCCTCGGTTTTCTCATTTACTATGCTGCTTACCACTATGCCAGTGTTGACTGCCACACCCTGCAAGCGGCAAACCTTTCTGCTGGTCGACATGCCGCAGCGAAAATCACCGCATTATTAATTATCATCACCTCCCTCGGAGTGCCCTCCGCAATTAGCGGCATAGTTGCAGGTCTTCTTCTTGGCCCAACTGTCGGCGGCCCCTTGGCGTCTTTATCAATCGTTATCGCCTCATGCTTATTTTGGCTTCTGGGCCACCTAGCCGGTAGAAATCCCAGTCTAAAATCGTCCGTAGAAGGCCTACTTTCCGCTCGCCCTTGGTTTCATGATGCCATGAAACAACGATCAACGACTGGATTTCATTGGACGATTACAAATGCCATGAATGCACCACTATCGTACCCGATCTTTTCATTCATCGTTGGCATGCTAATACCACACCTGACAATCACATCGCTGATTTCCGGTGTTTTTGCGGCATCGGTCTTGTATGTGGCTGGCTATGCGTTGGCCGGCGGGAGCATCGGCTGCGCAGTAGTAAATCATGCGTTGGGACTACCCTATGAACAATATAAAACTATGATGCTATTCAGCTGTGGGATCTTATTATTGCTCTCCAAACTGCAGGCCCATTTGGCGCAGAAAGGCAAAGAATGACCGCGGATCGTCGAACTATTTCGCGCTGCCCGGTCTGCTCTGGGCCATCGGCATCTGACGAAAAGTTTCCAGATGGAATTCGTTGCAAAAATAGCGCTTGTCGTCACAATCACAGCGAAATCCTATGTCCGCGATGCCAAGCCCGCGCCGTGGTGCAGGCGAGTTGGCGCGACAGCAAATGGAATTACACCTGCGGTGATTGCGAGTATAAGTGGCATTCATCAACTCTTGACTAGTTGCCAATCGTATTGCCAAGATCAAAGATCGGAAGATACATGGCGATGACTATAACGCCAACGATGCTACCAATACCAACAATCAGCATTGGCTCAATCATTCCAAGCATGGTTTTAATGGATTCATCAACTTCATCCTCATAGAACGCGGCAACCTTCATCAACATCTCATCAGTTTTTCCCGACTGCTCACCAACCTGGATCATAGAGACAACCATTTTGGGGAAAATTGGATTTTCACTGAGTGGCACACTCATCTGCTGACCCTTCTCGATCCTTGTTTTACATTCGAGGATAAACTTCTCCATAACGGCATTACCGGACGAGGACGCGCAAATATTCAACGCCTGCAGAAGATTTACTCCTGATGAGAGCATGGATGACATGGTCGAACAAAATCTCCCCACACTTATTTTCTTAATAACGTCACCGATGATAGGCATTTTTAGCAAGAGCATGTCAAATTGATAGCGCCCCTTTGGGGTCTTGATATACTGACTCCCCCCGACTGCGACCATCACGATTATGCCAATCAAGACATACCATTGATTTACAAAAAAATTGGATATATGGACGACCATCATCGTCAATTCGGGCAGCGGCTTTCCTGATTCAGTGAATTGTTTGGTCATTGCTGGTACGACAAAAATCATCAGCCCCGAAACAACTGCCACAGCCACTACAACTACCAACGAAGGATAAACCATCGCGGATTTTAATTGGGATTTAATCTTTGATGACTTTTCTATGTACTCCAGAAGCTTCAGCATAATGTCTGCCAAGCGACCACTTTCCTCACCAGCCTTGATCATCGACCTAAACAGCGAATCAAAACACAACGGATAACGAGACATCGCCTGACTTAGACTATTGCCCTCCTCGATGCCCTTACGCACCCCAGACAAAACTGTACCAAACATCGGCAAGCGCTGCTGCTTTGAAAGAATATCCAGGGACTGATTCAAAGGGATGCCGCTATTAAGCATAGTGGCTAGCTGCTTGGTCATAATAACAAGCTCTTTATCGGGAACCTTAAACGTTTGTGGTGATCCAAAAGAAATATTCCCCTTGGCGTCAATGCGCACTTTTCCACCGAAGAATGACCTTCCAGACAAGTTTGGATCCTGATCATCTGCGGCACTCACTTCCCTTAAAGCCACGACAGCGAGTCGCTTTCTCGCAAGCAAGGTCTTGGCCATTTCCTTGGACGGCGCGGAGATAGTGCCCTCTTGGGTTTTCCCTGCCGCGTCGCGAACTTTATATTTAAACTCAGCCATTTTTTACCTCACCTCTTAATCGTCGCTTGCACTTTTATGCCAAGCTTACTGGAAAACAGCATCTCGAGTTCTTGAGGTTCTGATGCGACTTCTAAAGCATACTGAGGTGTTATCTGTCGTTTTTCGACAAGGCCGAGCAGGCACTGATTCAACGTCTGCATGCCTGTTTGATCTTGACCACCTTGCATTGAAGAATAAATTTGATTGAACTTATCCTCTCGAATCAAGTTTCTAATGGCAGCATTTGGTATCATCACTTCCATGGCCAAAACGCGGCCACCAGTCAGACACGGCAATAGCATCTGGGACATAGTTGCCTGTAGTGTTGTTGCAAGCTGATTGCGAATCTGGCCTTGCTGCTCCGGAGGAAACACGTCGATAATCCGACTCAAAGTCGATACGCACGAGTTTGTATGCAGCGTCGCGAAGACCAAGTGACCCGTCTCGGCGGTGGTCATCGCTAACTGTATAGTCTCGAGATCTCGCAACTCGCCGACCAAAACGACATCAGGATCTTGTCTCAGAGCGCTTTTAAGAGCTCGATTAAACGATAGCGTGTCATGCCCTACTTCTCTTTGGTTGACCATGGACTGCTTATGTGAGTGTACAAATTCGATTGGATCTTCGATCGTGACGATATGATCCTGACGCGTTTCGTTGATATGATTAATCATGGCCGCCAGAGTTGTAGATTTCCCTGATCCGGTCGGCCCAGTGACCAGAACAAGCCCCCGCGGCAGCGAGCAAAGTTTCTCGACAATTGAAGGAAGCTTAAGATCTTTCAGAGAATTAACCTTAAAAGGAATGACCCTAAAGGCTCCATTGACATTGCCTTTCTGCAGGTAAATGTTGGCACGAAATCTTGATAGGTTTTTTACGCTGAATGCCAAATCAATCTCGTGGGTCTCCTCGAACTCTTTCCTCTGAGCATCGGTCAAAACGCTGTAACACAACTGCATGGACTCTTGTGGAGTTAGCGCAGGAACATCAATTGGGAGCAGAGCGCCATCAATTCTTAGCCGTGGCGGAGAGTCTGGACCAATATGCAGATCACTGCCATTTTGGTCGATGAGGGCCTTTAATAATTGGGGGAGAGTAAAGTTCATTTTTCGCCTCACTCACTCTCGTCAATAGTTGGACGATCATCATCAGGCATTGTCATAGAGACGACCTCTTTCGCCGAGATAATCCCCTTTGCCATTTTCATCAATGCGGCTTGTCGTAGAGTCCTCATACCTGAGGCCATACACACGGTCTTTAGCTCCATTGGTGGGAGGCGACGTGCAACGGCATTTTTAACATCATCCGTCATGACCAAAACTTCGTGAATCGCGGTCCGACCTTTCTCTCCAGAGTTATTGCAAGCAAAGCACCCTTTACCTTTCATCGGAACAATCTGATCGGCATATTCAGGACTAAAACCCAAATCAATCAAAACTTCTGTGGTTACATCAGGATCTCTTTCGGCACACTTTGAACAGACCTTTCTTATGAGTCGCTGGGCAACCACGCATGTTAGAGCAGAAACCACGTTAAATGGCTCAACACCCATATTCAGCAACCGCGTAATAGTTTCGGGAGCACTGTTGGTGTGCAGAGTTGAAAGCACCATATGGCCAGTCAGGGCGGCTTTCATGGCGATTTCGGCTGTCTCAAAATCGCGGATCTCGCCCACCATGATGACGTCTGGATCCTGGCGCAAAAAGGCCTTGAGCGCTTTCGCAAAAGTGAACTCGATTTCATTTCGTATTGGAACCTGATTAATGCCATGCAGAGTAAACTCAACGGGATCCTCCGCGGTCACAATGTTATCGGTTATCTTATTCAGCTCCGCGAGCGCCGAATACAGTGTCACCGTTTTTCCGGACCCGGTGGGACCGGTCACAAGCACCATGCCATTAGCCTGAGCAATACTATCTTTAAATTTTACGAGGTCATCTGGCTCAAAACCGAGCTTGGTCATATCGGTTTGCAAACTACCTTTGTCGAGAATACGTAATACCATTTTTTCACCAAAGGCCGTTGGCATCGAACTCACACGGAAATCAATCGGACGACCCCCGATCAAAAGGTTCATATTTTTATCCTGTGGTAACCGCTTTTCTGCGATGTCCATCTTGGCCATGATTTTCATCTTAGTGATCAGAGGTTCTTTCCAGCCTATTTTGAGCTTTGTAAGCTCGCGCAGGGCTCCGTCGATCCGCAGTCGTACACGTAGTTCCGTCTCATAAGCCTCCACGTGGATATCAGATGCGCCAAGGACCATACACTGCTGCAAGATATAACTCGTCAAGCTATGAATGCCGTTATCATCAGCGGTCTGATTAAGTATCTCCATGCGATTGGAGTCATCAGAGACTGCCTCCTCGATCTTTAATTTAGAAACATCTAAGTTGCCGGCATACGACTTCTGCAACATGTCACTGATGCGGTGTTCACTCGCCAGTACTGGACGAATAAAGAAGTTAGTGCGTCGCTGCAGAGCTTTCAAAACTTCCTGATTATTAGGATTGCCCATCGCTACAATCAAATTGTTTGCACTACGTTCAATGGGAATAGCTCGCAATTTTGTGGCCGCGTCCTTAGGAACAAGATCAAGAATATTTTGGGGCACGTCCCGATCTTCGAGATGGACAACCGGACAGCCATACACTGCTCCCAACGTTTCAACTAAAAGCCGACTACCTACTCGCCCCAGATTTTCAAGAGCATGTAAAAAACTAACTTTTTGATTCGCGACGGCCTGATTGGCGCGCACGAGGTCATCATCGGTGAAACCGATAGCGATCAATTTTTCTGATGTAACATCTCGCGCCGGTGCGCCCATAAACGTGCAAGCCTCCAGGGAAAACTCCAATGGCCCTCTCTGGTATATTCGGCTGCTTCGCGTATTTCAATTAGCGAGCGCAAGGCGCGCCCGCGTTGGTATTAGGACGAAAGATTGCGATAAATTACCGCCGGATCAACATGTTGCATCCGCAAAAAGCGCATATTCGTCAGCGCTAAATTTCGCAGAACCTCGCTTGGCCTAACATTCGGATATTTTTTATATTTTTTAAAAAACTTAAGGATTTCGAGGTTGGCACCTTCGGGGTGCACAATCAATCCTTGCCCCAATTGCTTACGATCAAAATTACCGAAAACAAAACATTGGAATATGGATTTCTTACTCAGGTACTGCAAGGTTTCTCCAGCTTTTGGGACAATTTTGAAGGAGCGATCCGTGATGAGATCTTTAACCATCATCGTCTCAGCCCCAGACTTCAGGACTTGAAAAACCCCATGACGAAAACCACTGAAATTCATCCAGGTGGCGGCACCATCTTCTAGGCTTTTGGTAATTGCGCCGTGACCTTCGAAGAATCGGGTCACCGGAGCTAGCCCGCTTCCAGTACCTCCCGTCATCGGCCTTTCTAGAACACAGTGCTCAAGAAAATAATTCATCCTTGCCTGATAAAATTCATCCTCGGGATTGACCTTGCCATAACGCGCCTGAAACTCTTCTAATGGCCCAACAAAGTAGCTCTTGCCCGCCGTTTGCTCAATCCAAGCAACGACTATTTCAAGGCAATCATCAACAGAAGCGGGGGCTTTCAGCATATCTCTCGGCAGCAACCTTTCGGACGTTGAAAATGCATTTAAATAGACCCCTGGTGCGCCATTCATGACTGTAGGTTCGGTCTCCAACACCATTCTTGAACCCTTTCTCCCAGCAGGGGAATTTTGATCTTCAAGGGAAGCCAAATCGCCAGGCCACGCTCATCATTCAAGCCCGAACAATTTTCTTTCAGCGCTGTGGTGTAGATTTTCCCAGCCTTGGCAAGTTGATCAACAAACATAATATCTTCAAGTGGGATATAAATACCAGAGTCCAAGAAATACCTTTGTTCCTTGCGTCGAAACTCTGTCCTTGCCGGTTCGCTCGTATTTAGAACCGAAACATTCACCAAAGGATGTTTATAGACGGCCCAACCAACAATTATGGCATCCCAGGTTGAGGCAGTCATCATAGCCAACCCGGCGATGACCCAAGACCATATCACTACTTTTTTTTGTTCTGCGCCCATAGCACCTCAGGCACGCCCAATCGTCGAGAAATCTCTCTACTGAGCACAAAAAACCAATCCCCAAGTCGATTCAGGTAAATTCTGACTTCATCGCGTACGGCATCTTGTTCCGACATCCTCACCACGGCGCGCTCTGCGCGGCGACATACCGTTCTTACAATGTGGGTTGTTGAGTTTGCCAAATGGCCTCCAGGCAGAACAAAGTTCTCCAGAGGTTTTAGGACTTCATTAAATGCGTCCATTTCTTGTTCAAGGCGCGCAACATCAGCCATTGAGACGACCTGTTGACGTTGAGTATCCAAAACATCCAAGGGAACCGACAATTCCCCGCCAATATCAAATAACTCGTTTTGGATTTTTGTCAGTGGCTCACAAAGGTCCAATAGTCGACGGTCGTCGACAATGGAGTCTCTGAGAAAACCGACCATTGAGTTGAGCTCATCGACCGTACCATAGGCTTCAATGCGAACATTACTTTTAAGTACACGCTCACCCGTTGCGAGCAAAGTCGAGCCCTTGTCGCCGACCCGCGTGTATATTTTAGAAAGTCTTACGGTCACAAAAGATTCACAATATTAAGATTAATCGTCCGAGTTGCCAGATTTCAACAAGTCGGTCGGTGGCACCTGGCGATTAACACAGTCTCGTAGTTTGTCAGATGGATGAAAAGTTACAACGCGTCGCGCCGTAATCTCGATTTTCTGACCGGTGTGAGGATTGCGGCCTGGGCGGCTGCGTTTTTCTTTAACGATCCACTTCCCGAAGCCACTGATCTTGACTTCTTTACCTTTTTCGAGCTTCGCCTTAACTTCTTCAAGGATCATTTCAAGAATATCCTTGGCTTCTTTTACGGGATAGCCGACTTTGTCGCGAATCAATTCAATAAGTGCATCTTTGGTAAGCGTCGACATTTCAAACCTCTCCTCTAAGTCAATTCGGCGACAGGGCCATATCTCGTGGGTAACGACGTAAGTTGTTAATCCTATTATGCAATTACTCGTATCCACATGCAAGTCCGACGTCAGTCTGTTTTTGAGTTTCTAGATTAATCAGTATTTTCAGGTGGTTACGCAGCAATCGCAAGACTTGGCTGAACCGTTTTAATCCGCATTTTTCACAGAAAGCCTTGTAATTACATGGCATTGTCAGATCACGCCCCCCAACGCACCATGGGGTCAACTTAGAAAGGGCGAGGAATCCATTGAGGAAGCGTGGCACCTGGCGCGGGGCGCTGTGTTTCGTATTTAAAATCTTACTGTGTCGTAATTCATCACGCACAGGATGGGCTGCGACTCGGAGTCATAAAGTGTCTACCAAGCTCGCACTTGAAGCTGACTTGTTCGTCATGAACGCAGGCAAGTCATGTTTTCTAACCACAAAGTTAGACGGTCTAAAACACTTGTTCGCCAGCATAATTTGAGTATCTTTAGAAGCTATAACTAAGTTCTAATTTTGGTATTTTCGTGGAGGAATCGAATGATCGAAGTATCAGCTCTATCAAAAAATTACGGAGAGCTCGCGGCACTGGATAGCGTGTCATTCTCCGTTGAAAAGGGGCAAATTATCGGCTTTTTAGGGGCCAATGGCGCAGGAAAATCTACCACAATGGATATCATCTGCGGCTGTATTGGAGCCGATAGCGGCAGCGCAAAAATCGCCGGATACGATATCACTGAGCAACCCCTTGAGGCTAAAAAACGCCTCGGATATTTGCCTGACGTAGCTCCACTTCACGATGACATGATTGTTGAGGAGTATATTGAATACGCGGCCCAATTGCACAAGGTCCCTGGGTCGTCTTTGCAATCGCAAGTCAACGGCGTAATCGAAAAGCTAGCTTTGGGCGATGTTCGCCATCGCCTTATCGGCAACTTGTCAAAAGGCTACCGTCAACGAGTGGGCCTCGCCCAAGCCTTGGTCCACGACCCTGACGTCCTCGTTCTCGATGAACCCACCGAAGGACTTGATCCCACTCAAATCATAGAAATCAGAAAACTCATAAAATCACTTGCGGGGCAACACACCATACTCTTGTCTTCGCACATTCTGAGTGAAGTACAAAATACCTGCGACAAAATCATCATCATTAACAAAGGTAAAATCGTCACCCAAGGTACATACGAGCAACTCGCCACCTCCATGGAGGCAGGACACATTTATAAATTAAAAGTTGCGCGTAATGGTTCCAACGCCCTTACAACATTAGGACGCATTGGTGTAAGCAATCTGAGAACTGGCTCAACCCCAGAAGATATCGAGTTCGCGGTTAGTTCTGCCAATGGTGATAGCATTCTTGACGATGTGGCGCGCGCAGTCGTTGACGGTGGATACGGTCTGCGGGGGCTAACGCTTAAGACCAGATCGCTGGAAGATATTTTCATGCAGTTGACTAAATAATTCAGCACTATAAGGAGCACAAACTATGAGTGGTATTTTAGCCATTGCACGCCGTGACCTGAGGGCCTACTTCGCGTCACCCAAAGCTGCCGCGATATTCTGGTTTTTCCTCATATTCATGGGTTTTTTCTTTAATAACTTTGTAAGCATGTTTATGAAGATGTCGAGCCAGGCGCCCATGATGGGCGGTCAAGCGCCGACCATTGAGCAGTTGCTTAAAGCGTTATTTTACAACCAAAACTTCATATTCTTACTGATCATACCTGCGGTCACTATGGCCAGTTTTAGCGAAGAGCGCCGCAATCAATCCATCCGCTTGCTGCTTACAGCTCCGTGTACCGCTCTCGAAATTGTGCTAGGAAAGTTCTTGGCCGCCACAACTTTGATGTTACTAGTGATTCTGGCCTCGGCAGTGTACCCATTGTTCACGGTCCTCTACGGTAATCCAGACAAGATGATGATTCTTTGCAGCTATCTAGGACTCCTTTTATTGGTCATGTCTCAAATAGCTTTCGGTTTATGGATAAGCTCGATCACAAGTAACCAGTTCCTGGCGTTTTTATTCACCATGTTCGGACTATTCCTGCTGCTAATACTAAACTGGATGGCACCCAACATTGGCGGAAGCGGTCTCACGGGCTCGGTCTTAAAGTATATTGCGAACACGGAACACCTTGAGGCTTTTTTCAAGGGCACACTATCTGTCGGCCACACAGCATACTTCCTGATCTTCACGGCCATGTTCCTCTTCTTTACAAATGTCACACTTGATAGCCAACGCTGGAGGTAATTCTTATTATGCGTAATGGACTTCTTATTCTGCCGTTTCTCTCCCTGCTAACCGTCGCGGTTTTTTCTGTGTTAGCCAGTGCGTACTCAGGTTCAGCCACTCTATTCAATTTGATCGGCCTTGGCCTTGCGACCACACTGCTTGCTATCTGGGTATTTGCTGATTGGAGAGGATTTAAGGCTTTCTTCGCGCGCAAGGGCGCCAAGTATGGCGCCTCGTCAGGAGTTGTGATTTTACTAGCAATCGGCATGTTTATCGGTGCCGGCGTCATCACCAGTCGCCCACGGTTCGATAAAACGATCGACCTTAGTCGCGACAAGACCAGCACCCTTTCCGACCAATCCGTCAAGATCATTGAGACTCTAAATAAATCCGGTCAGGATCTATCGGTGCTTGCTTTCTTCAATGAGGATGCTCAGGAGCAAGGCTTCCGCGACTTGATTGGATTATATACAAGCAAGGGTGCGAAATTTTCAGTCAAATACATCAACCCAGAGAAAGATCCCCTGCAAGCCAATGCCGAAAAGCTGACGAGTGCCAACACGGTCATTTTCAGACTTGGCGGAAGAGAGAACCGGGTCACGACGTTTACTGAAGAAAAGATCACAAATGCCCTTATTGGTGTTTTAAAAGAAGGATCAAAGAAGATTTATTTCACGACAGGCCACGGCGAAGGTCAACTGGCTGGCCAAGACGCCGGTGGATTCGAGATCATATCGCAAGAGCTTAAAAACAACCGTTTTGATGTAGCTGAAATCAATCTCCTGGAAACCGGCAAAGTACCTGATGATGCGACCACAGTTGTGATATCCGGGCCCAAGTATGACCTGAAAGATGCTGAAGTTACGTTCTTGGAAGACTTCATTTCCAAAGGCGGAAGTCTATTGACGATGGTCGACGCACTTGTGCCGATCTCAAATATCAACAAGCTTCTATCGAAGTACGGAATTACCTATAACAACGACTTTATGCTTCTGCGCCCCGATGATCCTAGGGCGCAACTCCTTGGTCATAATAACGCGATGGTTGGTGACTTTGATGAATTCAATTCGATCACTAAAGACTTCGCCAAGAAGAACGCTGTGGCTCTACTGTTTCAAAACACTAGAACAATCTCGGAGAACACCGATAATGCCGCTAAGTTTAAGGTCAGCCTGATTGGTAAGACTGTTCAATCTACAACGGTGCGGGTCAAGAACGCCGTGAGCCAAAATGACCTCAAAGGGATCACCCAAGAGCGAATTGAACAAGGCGCATTCGCCGTAATGGCCACCGCTTCAGGCAAAGCTGGCGAAAAAGACGTACGAATCGTGGCTTATGGTTCGGCTCAAATTGCTAATAATCGCGGTGCTCAAAGTCCTGAAAATCGTGATCTGATCAGCAACACGGTCAGTTGGCTGACGCAAGATGATGATTTCATCGCGATCAGACCACGTGACGTAACGAAGAGCACATTGACCATCACATCAAGTCAATCCATGATCAATCTTCTATTCATAAGTTATGTGTATCCGTTTCTATTTCTTGGATTTGGCACGTACTACTGGCTCAGGAGACGGCAGGCATGATCCACAAAGGAAAGCAAATTCTAATTCTTGGCGCGGGTCTTATTGCCCTTGGCGCAGTGGCAACTTGGGATGAATGGCAGACTGAGAAAGATGAAAAAGTAAAAGAAACAAAAGGACTTCTAGTTTCTGATGTGAAACCTGAAGACGTCGCCACTATCCACTATTATTCACGTGGAGACAGCGACGTCGGCGGAGACAAGGGCACACCGGATGGAAAAGACAAGGCAAAAACTGAATCCAAAAGCGTCGAATTGACATTGGTAAAGAAGGACGGGCGTTGGAGCCTCATTAGCCCCGTGGAAGCCGCCGCTGACAACCAGGCTGTGTCGGACCTTCTCAAAAACATTTTAGAATACAAGTCTGAAAACGAAGTAGCGAACGGCAAAGATAAGTGGACTACTTTTGGTATTGAACCACCTAGGCGCAAGATCGATCTGGAAACGGGCGCAGGAAAGAAACTCACATTTTTGGTTGGTAATAACACACCCGTTGGATTTAATGCTTACGTGGCGACAAGCAGTAGCGAAAAAGTTTTTAGCGGAAGTCAGTACATAGCAACAGCCACTCTAAAAACACTGTTTGAATTTCGCGACAAAAGAGTTTTGCCACAGTTTTCAGCCCAGGAAACCACAAGCATCTCCCTTCAAAGTGGTAAAGAAATTACTAA
>JBIJBX010000069.1:0-10739 GCA_044344995.1 Oligoflexales bacterium
GTGCTTACACTATCTGCCTGTGTTGTTGCATTGGTTCAGATGCACTACTGCCATGTTCGGATTCGTGTGCTGGGTTGAATTGTGCGCAATCATCACCTGTAATTTTGAGCCCCTGGAAAAAGTCAATGGAATGGTTCCAATCGGGGATGTTCTTCTTGTGCCCTGATACCCTTGGTTAAAAGTTTCTTTGCCTGCCGCATCAATAATTTTTATCGTCATAAAATGGCTATTTGCGGATATATTGCCCCACGTTGCTTGCACCGTTTGCTCGCGATTAGAAACGATATCACGACCGTTGACATTGAAGTTACCTTGAAAGCAAACATAAATGTCATTGAAATCCATATCCGTCCAGTCTTCAAAGCCAACACCCACCCGTTCTACTGGTAGGCCGGGGATTTCTCCAATTTGACCGCCGTCATCTGTTTTAAGATCAACGTCTTCTCGTACTGGTGGGACCAATGGGGGAATAGTTTTTTCTTGTTTGCGTACGCCTGCAGCACCTGCAAACTCCTGGCTTGCGCAGCCTACAAGGTACAGGCTAACTAATAATGAACAACATGTCTCAAGGCGCATGCTTTCGTCCTCCAACTGCTAAAAATTAGGGTGGAGGCTGGAAAATCCATCCAGCGTCTTTTTTACAGGGATCTTTTAGTTTGCCGCGGCATGAGTAGGTTTTTATCGTCTTGTTACCACTCGTTCCTGCGTTGGCTTGAATCAATTTTTTCTGACCTGGATCCCATCGGTAGATATTGTTGTTGTCAGGTGATCTAAAAGATCCTTGGGTAAAACCTGTCTGATCTAAATAGCCATTGAGCTGACAGGCGAATTTAGCCGTCGCAGCATCGAAAAACAACGCTCCAACATTGACGTGCGTATAGCGATTGAAACTGTTTACGAACCCTTGAATATCATCCCCGGCTCGAAGCTTGGATGCCCAAGAATAAGTGGCATTCGGATCCTCTACCATGTTCTTGGGGTCACACTGCATAATTTGACCGCCGCCATCGGTGGAAATTCCAATGTCTGGGGGATCTTGGGGTGTTATTGGGGGAACTATGACGGGGGGATCTAGATTCGGGGGCGTAACCGGCTTAATCGGCTGGCGAACGGCACTGTCCCCTGCAAACTCCTGGGTTGAGCAGGAGGCCAGAGTCATGATCAAACAAAAATGTGCGTAACCTCGAATCTTCATGAGGGAGAGGATCGGATCATTCTTACTCAATCTTTAGGTAGAGCGAAATCTTCAAGCATCGCCTTGGTTTAACCGAAGCTAAATGACCGGGTGTGGAGCATGGGCTAGGCTGGAAAGAAGTGTTTTCCTGATCGTGGGCATACTTTTCTCTACGGCCTTTAATACGTCACTATGATCGGAATTTGAATCTCCAGCCAAATTGGTGACAAAACTGCATGCGAACACTTTTTGTCCATTCATGCGTGCTGCAATGGTTTCTTGAACCGTACTCATTCCAGCCAGGTCTGCTCCGAGAATCTTAAGCATTTTTGCTTCAGCAGCAGTCTCAAAACTTGGTCCAAGCACGGCCGCGTAAACACCACTTTTTAAGCCGACATCTTGGCAAACCTTTTCGCGCCAATTTTTGTCGTAAGCCCCGTCCATTGCAATAAATTGTACCGGCTGCGTTGAGGCCGCAACATTATGACCAGAAAGATTCAAGTGATCAGAAATGGCGATCACACTGCCGGTCGGTGTGTGGGGTGATAGGCCACCTGCGGCGTTGGTGAGAACAATATTTTGAATGCCAAGCTCATGGGCCATAAAAATCGGAAGGCTAACCTCAAAAGCCGTGCGTCCTTCGTAAAGATGCGACCGACCGGTTGCAATGAGGACGTCCCTTAGCCCATTTGGGGTTTCTAAGCGCGTTGCAATCAAATTGGCCCCGTGGCCTTGAACAGTAGGTTGCGGATAGCCTGGGATACTTGAGGTGGGTAAGGTTAAAAGTGACGGCCAATCACTCACAGCATCACGAAAACCAGAGCCAAGGACCATAAAAATCTTTGGATTAAAATCCAAAGACTGAATCTTCGTGCGAACAAAACTAGCGGCCTGCTTTGCCTTGTAATTCCAGGTATGGGTCATGAAGTCCTCCAGATTTTAGGCAATCATAGCCTTGCTCTAGGTCTTTCGCTACTGCTAGTAGGGCAAGAGATTGCATGGCCTGACCGGGATCATTGAGGGAAAATATGCCCTGGCTAATCGTCTTTGAAGTACCGTTATCACTATATTCAGTCGGCAATATCACATCAAGTTTCTGAACAAGTTCTGAAAATGTTCGAAAGCCTGCCTTTTTAAGATCACTTGTCGAGGCGTGGATCCAGATTCCGCAACGCTTTGCCGTGATCCTTGGGGAGATGGCTAATGCGAGACGCCCCATGGAGTAGCGTGGGTTGATCTCGACGAGTGTGCGCAGTCGCAGTTCACCTTGATCTCGGTAGATGAATGCATCGATTCCCATGGGGCCATAATAACCCTGATTAAAAATTTCTTGACCAACGGCCAATGCCGCAGCTTGCAGCTCAGCTCGCCATCCACCTTCTCGGTGCCATTGCCCTAAAATCTCTGAGCCACAATCATCAAGCATGCGGCCCAAAATGTGCCCTCTGTACTGCCCGCGGGCATCCGTCCAAAAACGTGTGAACCCAATAAATTTCACGACCCCATCACGACTGATGTCTACATGTGCACTCAAGTCGATAATTTTATCTAACCAAGGCTCCGCTAAAACGTGACCATCACGCTCGATAACCGACTTCGCCCATGCTAACTGCTTCTCGTCAAATATATGATTCTTTACTCGGATCATACCCCGGCCCGAGGCACTAAAACTTGATTTTAAAACCACGACATTTGTTGGAGATTTTGGCGTCAGTATCGCTATGGCTTCAGTTAGTTCTTTAATTGTTGTGCAACACGAGGTTTGAATGCTGTCTAATTGAAGTTTTTGGCGTAACTTTGCCGCCAAAGTCTTGCTGAAAACACTTTCGTTAGCCGATGGTAGCGACTGATCGTGCTCGAGCATTGGTTTGATTAACCGCGGTTGTAAGCTGCTAAACTTCTTTCTGGACTCAGGCGACCAGCCCCAAGGTTCAAACGACCAAAATTTTCTAAGTTGCAGTGTTTTAATGTCGTCCTCTCTGACGAACTCTGGAATTGTGAATCCCGCAGCCGCCAGATTTTTAAGATGTCCAACACTTGGTTGCGTTTTTACCAGTACGATATCACTTTCGTGCGCCATCAGCCCAAGCAGTGGCGCGTAGTCAGATTGCAAATGCTGCAGTGCCTTAGGCGGGGTCCAATTGCCTGTTTTTGATTCGACTTCTTGCTCACAGCCGGGATTAAACCAAAATAATCTCGGCGGTCTTCCTTTAGATTGATTATGAGTTGCGAGTTCATCGATAAATTCAGGCGGCAGTCCCGCACGAATCCGGCCATCACGGTCAAATGTAATGCCCTTGGCGCGCGCCGGGGTAATGGGAAACGTGAGATGGTTTTGCCACTCTTTAAAAAGGGATTCCGCCTTGGGTCGCCAGCGTTCAAACCACACGACCCCATGCTTAACGTGGCCAATTTCCTCTTCGCGAACTTGCCGCATGATGGCGGCAGAAATAGCGTCACCTTCTTGCTCAAATATATTTTCATAATGTAGCGCAAAATCAATATTCGCCTGTTCAAAGGTCATGGCCATCGCTGCCGCAAATTCAACCGGGGATTTTAGATCTTTGAGGCAGTCCCAGAAAAATGAATTTAATCGCGTTTCCCCGAATTCTACGCCCAGCTCATGCATTCGCTGCAAGTAAAGTCGCATGTGGGACTGTTCTTCTTGCATGGTTCTGACTAGTCCCTGCCGAAACCCTTCTGGGGCATTTGGCCACTTTAAAAGAGCCACAGCCATGAGTTCGAGGGCTAATAGTTCGTGATTTGCAAAAAAATGTAGGACCAGGCCACGGGCACGTTCATTGGAAAGGCTGGACCGGGACGGAAAGTGTTGTTTATCGTTAGAGCGAAGACCTAATTGCGGTCGACTTAACTCTAGACCTTTTGGTCTTGTGGGAACGACTGGAGTTTGAAAGGTTTTTGCCCCAATGTGGGCGCCTCCACTAGTGACGCTGGCAGGAGTTGTCAGCTTTAGATCTAGTGAGTCGGAGAATAAAATTTGCTCGGCAAACTGGCCGATACTCATGGTGGTTTGGCTCATAGCAAGCCAAAACCTATTAATAAAACCGTTAAAATGCAATTGAAAACATGCTATGTTGGCCTGGAAATTGGCGGAAGCCGCGAAGCCGGCTGAAGGTTTTTAGAAGGTCTTAAAACTAATGATCCGTATTGAAGGTTTGAGCAAGTCTTTTGGGCTAAAATCCGTCGTTGGTGATGTTTCATTTCACTTTCCTGATGGTGAGCGCATTGCTTTGGTTGGCGCAAATGGCGCTGGTAAAACAACACTCCTGGATATTTTGACGGGCACATTAGACCCCGATCGCGGGGAGATTTTGCGGCCGTCCCGCCTAAAACTTGGGTATTTGCCGCAAGAGCCAAGTCCGAACCCTGAAAGTACGGTTCTAGATGAAGTTTTGTGTGGAGGTCATGGCCACATCCAAGATCTAGTTCGTCGGCATCGGCAGGTGACTTGGGAGCTCGAGGCTAACTATTCAGAAGCCACGCACAGCGCTTGGGAAGATGTTGATCAAGAGTATCGTCAAAATAACGGTTACGCCTTGGAGGGTGTGGCCCGGTCAATTTTAAGCGGACTTGGATTTCGCGAAGGAATGTTGGAGCAGTCACCCAAGACCCTATCTTGTGGTTGGCGAATGCGGGTTGAGCTGGCCAAAATTTTTCTTAATAAGCCAAATTTTCTTATTTTGGACGAACCAACAAACCACTTGGATCTACCCAGTTTGGTGTGGGTTGAAAATTGGCTCAAAAATTTTGAGGGCACTCTTCTGTTCGTATCCCACGATCAAGCGCTTTTGCGCCGGTTGCCCACTATGACCCTGCATTTGAATGCCGGAAAACTCACAGCGTACCAAGGTAACCTGGACCAGTTTTTGGAAGAGCGCGAGCGAAGGCTTAGCGAGGAGGCGGCTTTTGCTGAGGGCTTAAAACGACGAAGAGAGCACCTGGAGCAGTTTGTCGAACGATTTGGCGCTAAGGCCAGTAAGGCTAGCCAAGCTCAGTCAAAATTAAAAATGATATCACGCATTCGAGACCTAGAATCCGGTGTTGCGGGTGATGACTCAATCGACTCCATGAGCCTGTCTATTACTTTGGGCGTGAATTCGGGGCGGGAAGTGCTGTCCATTAAAAATGGAACGGTCGGTTACAACGTGCCTTTAAGTCGCGATCTTTCTCTTCTTGTTGAGAGAGGCCAAAAAATAGCCGTAATCGGCGCAAACGGAATCGGAAAATCGACGCTATTGAAGACAATCTCAGGCCGTATTCAACCTCTTAGCGGTGAGTTCAAGCTGGGTCATAACGTTAACTTTTCATGGTTTGCCCAAGATCAACTTGACACCTTGGACCTGTCAAAAAGTGTGCTGGACAACATTTTGGCTAGCTCGGCATCCATCACTCAGCAGGCGGCCAGAAATATTTTGGGAGCGTTACTGTTTCATGGAGAGGATGTTAAAAAACTTGTTAAGGTTTTAAGTGGTGGTGAAAAAGCAAGAGTCGGTCTTGCACGGCTCTTGGCCCAGGATGCTAACTTTCTATTATTAGATGAGCCAACCAATCACCTTGATATATCGAGCTGTGAGATCTTGGCTCAGGCGCTTAGGGATTATCCAGGGACTGTGATGTTTGTGAGCCATGACCGACAATTCATCGACAGTGTCTGTACACATGTTTTTGCCATGCTACCGGATGGTCGAGGACATCTGTTTGAGGGCGTATTAGATGATTACCAGAGACAAGCTCGGATCTCCGGTTTCCCCGACGTTTTGACGCCTGTTTCGAATGCCGAACGTGCTGTTAACGTCAGCAAAAAACCA
Source organism: Oligoflexales bacterium (assembly GCA_044344995.1). Taxonomy (GTDB): domain Bacteria; phylum Bdellovibrionota_B; class Oligoflexia; order Oligoflexales; family RGVZ01; genus CAMDKS01. The sequence goes on from JBIJBX010000069.1 coordinate 6,004, forward strand.
CCTAGAGACCCGCAGGAATCAAAAAGTGAATATACAGATGGCGACATCAATCAATTGAAACGCGACATGCAGCGTAATCAAAAAAAAGTCATGCAGCTCGAAAATGAGCTATCCAAGGGCCAAGATAGGCTAGTTGACATTGATCGACGACTGGCTGAATGTGGAGGTGACTTTCAAGAGGCGCAAAAACTCGCTGTCCAGAAAAAAGACCTTGAAGACGAACTTAACGGCATTGAGTCACAATGGCTGGAGCTCGCGGCTGCAGTTGAAAGTTCTCAAAATCTCTTAAAAAAAATCGGTAGATCTATTTAATTTGAAATTAAAACAGATCGTGGATATTACTCGTCTTGTTGGAAGCTCGTTACCGCTTGCCGCGCAGCTGTGCGGGTTGGCCTGTGGTTTCCAGAACGTTAAACCAAAGTTCGCCGGCTGGGTTAATTGTCTGTCGTCCAACAATTGCGCTGAATGGAACATGGGTCATTTTGCCGTGCCAGTAGCCGATCAGCATTCCGGTCCGTCCCGCCATCCCTGCGTGGACAGCGTTTTGGGCTAGACGAGCACAAAATAGCTGATCTCCTGCGTTGCCACAGCTTGTTCTGATAATATAGCTCGGGTCGATATATTTAAGACTCATGGGGATGTCTTTTGATTTGAAGTAATCTTTGATACGGTCACGTAACAGAGTTCCGATGTCACCAAGTTTGGGGTTGCCGCTAGCATCTGTCTCAGGTGAATTTGGTGTAGAGAAAAACTTTTGGCCAGCCCCCTCCGCGACGACTACAACTGCGTGGCTTCTAGCTTTCAATCTGCGTTCCAGAGCTGAAAAAAGACCCCGTTCTCCATCAAGGTCAAAATCAACCTCCGGCACCAAACAGAAGTTGACGTCACCCGATGCCAATGTCGCATTTGCAGCAATATAACCAGATTCACGCCCCATCAGTTTCACGAGGCCGATTCCATTGGTGACGCTTTCTGCTTCAACGTGCGCGGCTTTTACGGCCTCTACTGCTACGCTTACTGCGGTTTCAAACCCAAATGATCGTCTTACCCAAGGTATGTCATTATCGATGGTTTTCGGAATGCCGATAACGGCAACTTTTGCACCGCGTTTTTTTAGTTCATTATTGATTGCTGCCGCACCACGCATGGTGCCATCACCGCCAATGGTAAAAAGCATGTTGATATTTTTGTGAATCAGGGTGTCAACGATCTCAGCTGTAGGAGGCGTGCCTCGGGAAGTACCAAGAATAGTTCCGCCCTGCATATGAATGTCTTCAACATCGTCAGGAGTCAGTCCACTAAAGTTATTTTTGGTGACGGCACTCAGTCCGTGATAGCCACCCCTAATGCCTTCAACGTACTCGCAGCCATAGCGGTGCCAGAGCTGGAGTACGAGGCTACGGATGACGCTGTTGAGACCGGGACATAGACCGCCACAAGTCACAATCGCGGCACGCACCTTGTTGGGTTCGAAAAAGATTTTCTCCCGGGGGCCGGCGACCTCAAAAGCCTCGGGATCCTTGCCACTTTTGATTTCGTTTAAGATTGGCTTGAGGTTTGGCTGAACGACCATCAACTCGTCATCGGCCGTGAAAGCGCCTGCATCCGCGAGATTTATCGGGGAGTCCCAAGTGCAAGGGCCAAGGTTTTCAATAACCAGTCTTTTGCTAACGGGCATGGCCGCACGACTCCTTTTTTTGACAAAATTCGCCAACAAATCACTAGTATAGCATGTGTTTTAAATCTGTTGAAGGCGTGTGGACAACTAAGTTTGAAGCGTGATAAAAGGCGCTCGTTCTATGGTTATATGGGTCTATCATATGGAAGTTCAAGACATTGCTATGCAGAATGTAAGCCGATCGTTCTTTGGATTGACCAGAGCTGAAGTCGAGGAGGATTGTCGCGCCGCGGGAGTCTCTCCTATGCATGCTTTGGATCTTTTTAGGTCGGCATACAAAGAATACAAAGTCAGTCCTTGGCTTCGCCCAGGACTGCCAAAGCTTTATCGTGAACGCTGTTTGCGCCAGTTTCAAGGACCTGGTGTTGAAATCGCAACGCAGCAGATGAGTCAGTACGATGGTAGCGTGAAATTTGCGATTAAGTTAGGTGATGGAAAACTAGTTGAAGCGGTTCTTATGCCAGAAAGTAAGCGGGTCACCTTGTGTCTAAGCTCGCAAGTTGGTTGTGCTCAAGCGTGTATTTTTTGCCATACGGGTCGCATGGGGCTGGTAAGAAATTTAGAGGCATCAGAAATTATTGGGCAGGTATGGCTGGTCAATCGCTGGATTCATGAAAATCCTGCATGGCTCACGGCAAATCGCCTGCCGACTAGTCAAAAAATAACGAATCTCGTGTTTATGGGTATGGGGGAGCCGTTGGATAACCCCGACGAGGTAGCCAAAGCGATCAGTGTTTTCACGGATGCTTACGGTATGAATATTGCCAAGCGCCGTATTAGTGTCTCGACGGCTGGCCATATTGAAGGTCTTAATCGTTTGCTTGAGTTGCATCCAGACGTTCGCTTAGCCGTATCAGTTCATTCCGCTTTCGATGGGGAGCGGTCGAAAATAATGCCCATCAATCGTCGGTGGCCGATTTCCGAGCTCTTTGCGAAATTACGCTCGGTTGAAAGCTTTCAAGAAAATGGTGTGCTGTTGCAGTACACGCTGATCGCTGGTGTCAATGACTCCATAGATCATGCCGATAAGCTGATTGAATTGACAAAAGGTATGAATGTTAAGATCAACATTATTCCTCTAAATCCTGTGGGTCCCTCACGGCTGAAAGGGCCTGATGCTGACCGCCTGGCAGCTTTTCGAGATCAAATCTTTAATTCAGGTCTTCGCGTCATGGTCCGGTACAGTAAGGGCCAAGATATTGCCGCTGCCTGCGGTCAGTTGGTTTCTGAGTTAAATCATTAGGCATTTACCAATAATTTCAGTGTTATAGCCGATCATTGGCTGGGCCTAATGAGGACAAATTCCGGAAATTGTTAAAGAAAATAAGATTTCGTGGCGATACCTATGTTGAGGAACTTTGTTCAATGTAGGAGAACCGAACCTTGCCATCTGGTAAGTCGCCAGCTCTGTCCTATAACTCACAACACCATGTTGTGCGTATTGAGTTGTCGCGCTCAATGGCGCTTGAGTCATCCAAGCCCCCTTCCGACCTGATTGAAAGAGCTCGCGCAAGATTAGAGAAAGTTCAAAACGAGGGTAAGATCGAGTTTTTTGAAATCTATGAAGATAAGCTCGAGTCGATTTGGTTCGCACTGCGTGAGGCTGATGATGCGGTAGATGATTTCAAGATTTCATTTACATTTGCTGCCGGTTCCCCTGTTATTGAGGGTCTGAGTGTTATTAATTCAGACATTGATAAACCAGGCGTCTTGATTTCTACGAGTGGGCCGATCGACCCAAAAAAAATCTCGTTGGAATGGATCCGTGCACAGGTTCTGAGGGTTGCACGTGAGCATTTTATCCATGAGACTTTGTTTCTACCACACATAAATTCAGCATTACTTCGTATTGCTGCGGGCGATACCCTTGATAAATTTTTAATTGAGTCACGAAGTGAGTCACCCACCTTCAGCGGTAAAGATAAACCATTCTCCGTGTTTGCCAATAAAGTTCGGGCGGAAACGGTAGCTTATATTCATGATTTGAAGGCAATGCAGTCAGATCCCGCCATTGAACGTTTGTGCTCATTAGTCGCGAAGGCTGTTGATAAGCTTCAGTCGGCTGGAAGCTCTGACTTGATCATTTTGAAAAATGAGATGACGGCTGTGATTCGAGCTGCTGGTTCAGGACCCGAGCGCATTGGTCTTGGGATGCCGCTAGCGGTCTTGGCAGCCATGCCCGATTTATCAAAAACCCTTGGCAAAAAATTCCTAAGTTTCGGTGTATCTGAGGATAAGATGACAGCATTTGTCACCGATTTTGATCCAGAAGTCTATGAAGACTCGGAATTTCAGATAACAAAAGAATTTATCCAAAACCAGCTCAGAAAGTCCGATCTAAAAGGTCAAGTTCTCGATAAAGAGCTCACCGAATTGACCGATGCTGCGCGAAAACGAGAAAATCTTGATGGAAAAGTCGCGGCACGCGGTCTTGATCCAAGTGTTGGCGCTGATCCCTATATTCATTTGGTCTACAAGGATGCCCCGAAGGTTTCTTTGGACAGCGACATGATCAACATCCGTGATATGCAACAGAGAGCAATTGTACAGGCAGGACAGCTTGTTGCAGAGGTTCGCTATCTAAAGCCTGAGGTCATTGGCATGAATGTGCTGGGCCAGCCGATTCAGCCAGAGCCCGGTCCGGCTATGGAAGTGGTAGTTGGCGAAGGAATTCAGCAGCTGCAACCTGGCAAGTTTTTTGCGGAGTGCGGAGGTGTTCCGCAATGCGAAGAGGGCAATAAGCTCAGTCTCATTAAATCTCACGTCCACGAGGGTGACGTTAACCTTAAATCTGGCAATATTTACTTTGACGGGCCTGTGGAGATTAAGGGATCTGTGGATTCTGGGGCTCTTGTTCGTGTCAAAGGTCCAGTTAAGATCTATGGTTCAATCACCGGCGGTACAGTGATCTCAAAAGACCCGATCGAGGTGGTTGAAAGTATTGTTACCGGTACACAAGGTAAAGTTATCTGTGCTACCCAGATCAAAGCTGCTTTCATTGAAAACAGCGCCATTGAGTGTGATGGTTCAATCGTCGTCGCGAAATCATTGGTTAGTA
>JBIJBX010000195.1:0-4944 GCA_044344995.1 Oligoflexales bacterium
TTTTCCTTAGTTTGAACCACTAGTGATTCGATGCCTAAACGGATTCTTTCAGCCTCAAGGTTTTTTTCGTTAAGAGACTTTTGTAGTTTTGACTGAATCTCGCGACATTCACGCAGATGGTTGTCAACTACCTTCAGCTCCTCATGGATCGAGGCGTTTGCGTCACGCTTCTCATTAATCTGTGACTGCAGGTCATCCCTTTGCCCGATGAGATTTTGGATTTCTTCCTCAGCGCGCTCGTGGGCAGTTTTGGACTCATCAATCTCGTGACGGAGTCGCGACTGCTCATCGTATCGCCTGGTTAGCTTGTTCTGTACCAGCTCAAGTTGAGCCTGCGCCAATTTGTTGCTTTCGCGAAGCTGTTGGGCCCGCATCTCGGCTTTGGCAAGATCCACCTGGCGTTGCTGATTCTGCTTGGCTAGTTCTTCTCTGCGCTCGTCAATAGAAGCGAAATCTTCGCGTAATTGCTCGATCTCTTCGGCTGCCAAGACGCGATCTTTTTCAAGCGACTGATGGGATTCAGAAAGTCCCGTGCGCTCACTTTCTAGCTGACTTTCTTGGTCAGTCAAGGCATCCGCCTGTGATTTTGCCTGGTTTGCCAAGTCAGTTTTATTCTCAGCGGTTTGTCGTGCCGACTGAAGTTCGGCCATGACCGCTAAAACTTCTTTATTTTGCCCCTGAAGCTTCTGATCGATTTCGCCAACAACGTGGCGATTTTCGTTTATACGAAGCTCCAATTCATCGATGTTTGATTGGCTCAGAGCCACCGCGCGCTCAAGGTCTTTTAGCTCCTTGCCCAAGGTCTCTTGTTCCGCCTTGCGGGATAAGATGCCACCAGTTGCTGAGCCGGCGATATAGAAGTCACCCGAGCTATGAATCAATAGGCCCTGTGATGTGAATACCACGATGCCTTCTGGCAGGTTCGTTAAGGTTGATTTGTCCAGTTGTAAAAGTTGAAGGAAGTAAACTCGATCAATCAGACTTTTAATCTCGCCGGCGGCGGACCGCGTGTTGAGATAAGTTGACATCTGCTCCGCGCCAACGCGGCCTGCCCAAGCGTTGATCTCATTTTGATCGATAGGCTGGTCATTCGTTAGCAGCATAACCGGCATGCCGCCGACGTTGTGTCGCTGGCACAGGCGGATCAGATCTGACATTTTGTCGGCATCGGTAACGACGAGACGCTCGCTCCAATTTTCAAAAGCCATGACAACTTTTTTGGGTAATTCGTCAATGTGCTCGTTGAATGAGACATGATGAGCGATCAGGCCCAAAGAAATCGGTGACAGATCACCTTCCTTGTCGCATAGAGTTGCCCAACTAGCGGCCACATCAGTAGCGCCGCTGACGAGTTCCTCAAGGGACATGAGGCGCGCCTTGATTTCATGATACTTCTCCCGGCCTTGATCTCTTGTGACCTGGGCTTCTTTCATATCATGATAGCTTTTGGCTAGATTTGCTTCGCGGTCGTGTTTTTCACGGATTTCCTTATCAAGACCATCTTGCTGGCCTGAAGCTTTTTCTTCCCACTTGGCGACGGCTTCCAGAGCAGCCAATGCTTCAGCCTCAAGTAAATCGATTCTTTCCATCAAACCTGCGCGAGAGAACCTAATTTTTTCCAGCTCTTTACCGATGGATTCATCGCGAAGCTTGTTGTTTTCAATTAATCGCTCAAGATTTTTGACTTCGTCTTCGTAGTCCGCGAGTTTGCTTCTGTAAACATTGGCCGATTCATCAACGCCATCAACCTCGTTTTGGAATTCCGCGATGAGTCCGCGAAGTCTTTCCGCATCGCCCTCAGCCTCGGAGAGTTCACGTGAGCATTTCTCAACCTGCTCTTCGAGATTTTTTAAATGAAGGTTTTCCTCAGAAAGTTCGTTATCGATGTCAGTGAGGCGCTGTTCATTACCGTTGATCCTGGTTAGGCTATTGGTGATGAGCGCTTCTGCGCGCGCGATGCTTTCACGGATAACCGTAAACTGTTCGCCCAAAACAGCAAGTTCTGGATCTGCATCGGCCAGTATCTGCTGGAGCTCTTCGTATCGCGACTCCCAGGTGGCCAAGCTTGAAATCTGCGCGACTTCCTGATCTTGTTCTTTAGCCATCTGCTCTTCAATGACAGAGAGTTTTTCTTTGAAATAATGGTAGTTGTGACTGAAGAGTTTTAGCTCAAGCTCACGCAGCTCATCCGACAATTCTTTCCATAATTTTGCTTTTTCCACCTGATTTTCGAGGGAAGACTGTTGCTTCTCGACTTCCTTGAGGATGTCTTCAACCCGAGAAAGGTTAAGGCCGGTTTCCTCAAGTTTCTTTTGTGCCTCAATTTTTCGTTGTTTATAAATTAAGGTACCCGCGGCCTCTTCGAGGATTTCACGGACATCTTCCGGTTTTGCGTTAAGAATTCGATCAACTTGACCCTGCTGGATCATGGAGTAGCTTCGGCCACCGAGTCCAGTGAGCGCGAAGAATTGCACGATGTCTTTAAGGCGGCATGACTTGCGGTTAATGAAGTACTCGCGCTCACCATCAGCATAAAGCCTTCGGCCAAGGGTGATTTCGGACTCGTGGCGGTATTCTGGTGGACAAATGCCGGTATCTTCTGTGTTGTCAAAGGTTAGAGCCACTTCAGCCAGAGTTAGTGCTTTGCGACGATCTGACCCGGCAAAGATGATGTCCGTGGCTTTTTCACCGCGCAGGTTTTTGGCGTTCTGCTCGCCCATGACCCAGCGCACAGCATCGATGACGTTACTTTTACCCGATCCATTTGGTCCCACAATCCCCGTAATGCCTTTGTCAAAGGATAAGACCACTTTGTCGGCAAACGATTTGAACCCGTCGATGGTGATTTTTTTTAAGTGCATACTGTTTGCTCTCCCATATTGGGCGTTAAACTCTGTGCATGGAGATTAATGCCGAAAAAGGTCAGATTTTACTGAATATTGATCGCTTGTTCCGTTATACCAACCCCAGGCGTAACGTCCAACAGAATAAGCGAATTCCCATAGAAGTTTGCCGCCAAGCCACGCCCCGAAGACGTCAGTGCGACCTGGTAGTAAGATTTTCCGCTGAAGGATGTGGAGGACTCGGCAAACCAAGAGTTATCCCCAACCACTTTAGTGGCAAGAGAAAAATAACCCTGTCCCGGCCAATTAACCAGGTCACGGAAGTGGTTAATTAATAGTACAGACTTGCCCTGGATACTTGCGAGTTCAAAATCGCCCACAAAATGTCGGTCGCTTTTCTCGAGTTCCGCTTTAAAACCATAGACTCGCTCAAATGTCAGGACGTCCTTGGTTTTAGCGGCTTTATCGGTCAGATCACCGGTGATTTTGACTCTGATTATATTATTGGCATGGGGTGATACCGAACGGGTCTTATCCAAAGTGCCGCGATGGGAAAGATAGAGGGTATCAGGATCGGCCAAATCAGGTTTCGCTTCCCAGAAATTGGTACGGTAATACTTGGTGTTCTGGTTGGTCGCCGTCGCGGGTAGATCGAGCGTCCCGTCTTTATCTGCCAGGTTAAAATAGACCCACCTGAGATCTTGAATGGACTGGGTTTGGTCTTTTTCCGGCCAGCCTGCACTCGCTGATTCGCTTAAGTTTACGACAGCCAATTGGTGGATTTCATTGCGCGCTTTTTTTGCGCGTTCGAATCTTGAACGTTCGTACTGATCAGGAATTTCGTTGGGTTCGTTGGTTTCAGCATCATTGTCGTCCACAGATTTACTATCGTCAGCTTGAAGGTCTGAAAATTCCTGCTCCCCAATATCTGTGGGGAAGGCGAGTAGAAGATTACGTCCTGTATCCAGATGAAGGGCACGACGAGACATTCTAAAGTTACGGATCTTGTGAAGGGTCGAGTTTTCTAAAGGGCTGGCCAAATCCCCAGCAAAAATCGGTCCGTTAGAACAGCTGAGCGCCCAATAACCGTAATTGGCGCGTGCGATGGCATTGAGAGGATTGCACTCAGTTGGTTCAAAACTCTTGGCCAGTTTTGGCGCCTCTGGGCTGGAAATATCAAATAGCAAAATTTTTGCAGGCGATTCTTCGGACTTCGAAAGTGTCACAATCAGTGCGTTTCCAGCGACCGTCAGACTGCGTCCCAGGCGTGGAAGGGCAATGGCGTTGACCTTGCTTCCAGAGGTGTCAATTACGAGTAACGAGCCTTGATTAAATTCCCGCGGATAATCACTGTTGAGGGCATAGAAATAACGCTCGCTGCTATCGACTCCAACATCCACTGGATTGGCAACGCGGTTACCGAGCTCAGGAAACTTTTCTTGTTTCTTGCAAGCGACAAATAAGGTGATAACGCTAAGGCTGAGCCAAACGCCTTTGTTAAATAACGATCGCCATGACTTTTGCATGCCAAGACCCTTAAAAAACTGGTGATTATTAAATTAGCAAACCAAGCCTTATTGTGCATGATTGTTGGGAAAAAGACACGTTTCAATTAAAAATTACGTAATATTAGGTGGTTGTGTTCAGGTCGTGAGGGCATACCAGGATATTTTGGTTTGGTCGCACGGTTTTTGTTGTATCCCTTGAAGTGCCTGGGTTATGAGTGGTTGTAAGGAACACAATCCTTTGTCAACCCATGTTCAATGAAGGGGAATAACCATGGCCGGTTCGCTCAATCGCGTGATGATCATAGGCAATCTCGGACAAGATCCGGAGCTTCGTTATACAGCAAATCAAACTCCTGTGGCGACATTCAGCATTGCTACGACAGACTACCGTGTAGCTGCGGATGGTCAGCGCCAAGAGACAACAGAATGGCACCGCGTTGTTGTATGGAGCAAGATGGCAGAAAATTGTGCAAAATTTCTTGCCAAGGGTCGCACCGTATTCGTTGAAGGAAAATTACAGACAAGATCTTGGGATGATAAACAAACTGGACAAAAGCGCTATCAAACGGAGATCGTCGCGCAAAATGTTCAGT
>JBIJBX010000164.1:0-5729 GCA_044344995.1 Oligoflexales bacterium
GGTCAACGCAGTGACTACACTCAAGCAGGACGTGGCGCAAATCAATCTATGCCGCAAGCCAATAACTACGGCGCAGCTACGGCCATCCCGGAGTTTGACATCGGCGCGCCTGTCTCTGGCAATACGACATCTGGATTTGGCGGGCCTGAAACCGCTGGACTTGATGACATTCCATTTTGAACAAAGTCAAAATCTTAAACGTGAAAAACCCGCTGAACAGTCGATTGTTCAGCGGGTTTTTTGTCGATAAGATTCCGCGCTGTGTTTAAAACCGCGCTCCAACACCACCCCAAAGTGCGAAGAACAAATCAAATCCTCCTGGAGTGCCCAGTACGAGGTGATTTCTTAGTTCAACCTTGAAGTTAAGAGTGTTGTTGAGGTGAATTTTTTGGCCGATGCCAGCCTCTAAAAAGACCTTGGACTCTTTCGTCGGTGCGGGCCGGCCGGCCTTGCCGTAAGAGTTGGTTTCATCGGGTTCTGCGCCAGGTCGCTTGGCAGTTGTGTTACCAGGAGCTGGAAAGTTTCCCCGACTCTCATTGCCGTTGTTGAGAAACGTTTGTAAAGGGTAAAACGTCGTCATGGCAAGGCCACCACCCATGGTCACGAACACGTCAAAGTTGACAACGCCCGACATAAAGAAAATCTCCTTGCCATAGATGGGATTCCATATGGCATTGCCGGTCAGCAGCATGTTGTATTCGCGGATATTAACGTACGCGGGACCGTAATTTCCAAGTCCGGACGGGTTGTTACTACCTGCATCGACATCGTAATCCTGAATTTTGTCGGGACCACCACACTCTTCCGGTATCTCGTAATCGACGTCGTTATAAAAACTTTCGATACAATCACGCTCGTAGCGATCCTTATTCAGGGCAAAAGTTATTTCCGCACCCATGCCCCAAGATTCGCTCCAGAAGTAATTGATACCACCGTTAATCAGATAAGTGTCAATGTAGCTTTGGTTCAGAATAAGGCCGAGATTCGGACCATTTAATTCAACGCGATTTTTTTTCGGATAGAGCTTGTTTTTTATAACATCTTCGCCCTCGGTGGCTTTTTTATAACCGCCGACACCAGCAAATGCTGATCTGCTATCAATCAGCAAAGACAGGCAAGCCATCAAGGTCAAGCTGCAAGCGGTACGGAACAATTGGATTTTGGTGCCCACGCGAAAATCCCTCAATCAGCGATCTGCGAGACTTGTTACCAGATCGATGAAAGCTCGGGGTTTTTAGCTTTTCGCCATTCCCACAAAAATTTCTTCGATCCGCCGTAGACGTTTAAGGGCGTTCGTCTTCATCATTTGCAGCTCGTGCAAGGATGCGCCCTTTGCCGCCGGATCCTTAACCGAAATATAAAATTTTATCTTCGGTTCAGTTCCAGATGGGCGAACGCTTACTTTGGTACCGTCCACTAATACAAATTGTAACACGTCACTCTTCGGTAGCGCCAATTTCCCGGAAGCTTGTGCCTGATGGTGAACGAAGGTGAACTCTTGCGAAGTTTCGAAATCACGCATTTTTTCTACGGTAATACCGTCGATTATGGCTGGTGGAGCGGACCGCATCTTGTTCATCATGCCCTTGATGGCGTCAGCCCCCTTCTTGCCTTGCATGGTTAGCGTGTAAAGGGATTCCTGATAGAGGCCATGTTTTTGGAAAATGCGGTCTAAGACTTGCGAGCACGTTAAACCTAGATGCTTGTAGTAAGCAACCATCTCGGCGGCTACACATGCGGCACTCACCGCGTCTTTGTCGCGAACGAATGAGCCTGCCAGGAAGCCGTAGCTTTCTTCGCCGCCACAAACATAGGTCCGGTGAGGCAGGCGTCTGCCGGTTTCAAGATCTTCAATTAGGCCGCAGATCCACTTGAACCCAGTCAAAGTTTCCTCACAGAAAGCCCCATATTCGGCAGCGATATCGGCCTGCAGATCTGTCGTGACGACTGTTTTTATGACGAGTGGGTCTGGCGGCATTAATCCCGCATCTTTCGTACCCGACAAGAAAAAATCCACCAGGAGGCAACCAATTTGGTTGCCGTTGAAAAACGTATAATCTTCTCCCTCGCGCACAATAATCCCAATTCGGTCCGTATCTGGGTCTGTCCCGATGACGAGATCCGCCTTTTCCTTCTGCGCCAGGTCAAGCGCCATCTTGAGTGCTTCAGGTTCCTCTGGATTTGGGTATTTTACCGTTGGAAAGTTGCCGTTTGGCTGTTTTTGCTCAGGAACAACCAGAACATTATTAAATCCGAGACGGCTCAGCATCTCTGTAACTGGGTAAAGCCCACTACCATGGAGCGGCGTATAAACAATCTTGAAGTTTTTTCGACCCTCTTTTCGCCGGCTCAAAGCTGATACGTTTTTAAAGTAGGCTTCATCCAAATCTCTGCCTACTAATTGGCAAAGACCCTGGGATTTAGCTTGGTCAATCGGCATGGATTTAATGTCTTCAAATTTCTCCAAATGGCTGTATTTCGCGATAATGGCAGCGTCGTGCGGTGCGATGATTTGCGCGCCTGAACTCCAGTAAACTTTATAACCGTTGTACTCTGGAGGATTGTGGCTCGCCGTAATGCAGATGCCTGCGGCGCAGCCGAAGTGTCGGACCATAAAGGAAAGCATAGGCGTTGGCCGAAGCTCTTCAGTTATTAACGCCTTAATTCCGTGGGCCGCCAGTACTTCAGCGGCGGCAAAAGCGAATTCGCGCGAGAAATTTCGGGAATCATAGCTTATACCAACTTTGAGCGGACCTTCAGATCCAAATGTTTCCCTAACATGCAAAGCTAGGGCAGTCGTAGCCCGGCGAATATTGTAAATATTCATACGGTTGGTGCCAGCACCCATAATGCCGCGTAGGCCACCGGTCCCAAATTCCAGATCTCGGTAAAATCGTTCGGAGAGTTCAGTGTTATTATCAGAATCCAAAAGTCTTTGAACCTCTGCTCTGGTCTGGGAGTCAAAAACCGGGTTCGACGCCCAGTATTTGGCTCTTGATGTGATATTTTGGTCCACTCTCTTGACGTCCTTTCATGGCGAGTATGCACGGCAAATTAGGGGTTTAAATCTACCACCCAAAAGTGCCTCCCGCCAATCTCTTACCTGGTGGCTAGACCCCCTTCGGACAGTCAGTTGAGAAAGAATGAGGCATAGGTTAAACTCTTTAGATGGAGTCCAAGCAGTAAACATGGTGGCCGTGGCTAGGGAGACATTTCGTGTCGGACGAGCTAGAGCTAATTAAAGACGAAACATCCAATCATCAAGATCAGCTCAGTGCCTGGGGATACGGCTGGTATGTTTTTGAAGATGGACAAGTTTCTGGCCCATTAAATGCCAAGGACGCGCTGAGTCGCGAGAAGTCAACGAATGGTCAGACCGTACGCATGGTCAGCCGCAAGGGATTTACCCAGTGGTACCCCGTCCGTGATTTTGCTGAAATCTACAGCATGATTGAGGCTTACTCCAAACGCCTTGACGAGAAGCCTTCTAGCTCTAAAACAGCAACAACGGAATTTGCGCCGAAAAGTAAGATCATCAATACGAACGTTGGTGAGGGGCTAAATCTTAATTCAGGCTTGAGCGTTCAAAGCGAGAGTTTGGGAAAATCTGGACCTGTAAAAAACCACGGCGCACTAAGCTCAAACATTCTAGAGATCATGGAAACTTCGACGAAGGATCCTGTAGACCTTGGCAGTACAACGCGCTCGCCGACAATCTCAAGAAACGCAGCGACCGAATCTAAAGCAGCTCTCCCTCACGATGACAAAAAACTTAAAAAACTACTTCGCCGTCAGGTGCGCCAGGCGCAGGCCGCCGCGCGTAACCAGAAACTAATGGATCCGAAACTTTTTGCTGAGCGGTATTTTGGTTTGCAAAGTCGCTTAAGGCTTGGTCGTGTTTTTTCTCCAACCCTTGGCGCTCTCCTATACACACCACTCACCTTAGGTGGCTACTGGTGGGACTGGTTCGTCAGGGCTTGTGATGAGGTGGGCTGGCATCTGACCGGTTCGGTTAAAGCGAAGATGTCACTTCCTCTTTGGTTTTGTATGATTCCTGGGTTGCACCTATTCGTCGCTTACTCCCTTGCTAGGGCGGTACGACAGATGGAGATGCAAAACGGCTACCGCAGCACCAATACATTTTTGGCGACCTTGGCGGCAGTTTTCCCGCCGTTTTACATGATCATGATTCAGTCGGCTCTAAATAAACACTGGCGCTTGCATGTTTATCACAGCGATGTCGAGAACTAGATTATTTTCCGATACAGAATTCTTTAAAAATTGAATCCAGCACATCGTCATTGGAGATATCGCCAACGATCGAGGCGAGCGATCTTGCCGCTTCTAGTAGCTCAAACGCGAGCATTTCGTGACCTGCAGAGGATTGCGCTGCCAGTCTGAATTTTTTAAGGGACTCTTCGGCCGCTTCAAGTGCAGCCGCCTGACGGCTCGATGTAATAAATGGTCTTTCTTCGATCGATCCAGTGGCCTTGTCTACGATCTGGATTAACTTATTTTTGAGGTCATCCAAACCAAATCCGGTTTTACAGCTGATTGGTAAACGACCTTTAGCCCAGGTAGGTATGCCAAGATCACTTTTGCTGATGACGGAGATTATTGATTTATTAGCTGATGCCACGACTGCGTTAATGGCAGACAGCTCGTCAGGGTCAGAATCAGCAGCCTGAAGCAAGACCACAACATCAGCTTCGCTCAAAATATATTTTGAAAGGGCGACCCCGTCTTGTTCGATCACATCATCGGTCTCGCGAATTCCAGCAGTGTCGACCAGGCGAATCAGTCGTCCGTCCAGAAGGCAAGACTCTTCAAGATAATCTCGGGTCGTCCCGGCTCTTTCACTGACGATCGCTCGCTGTTTACCCAGAAAATTATTTAGTAAAGTAGATTTTCCGGCATTTGGCGCACCAACCAAGGCGACCATAAGCCCACGGCTGGCGACCTTACCGCTGGTAAAAGTTGAGCTTAGGTTTGCAATCAATTTCAGCACGGCCTCTACGCGCTGTTTCACGTGAGCTAGCTGAACGTGCTGCGTATCCCCTTCATCTGGAAAATCGATCATAGCCTCAAGATAAGCTAGTGCGCCTATAACTTCCCTGCGCAGGGACTCAATCTCGTCACGAAGTTTCCCTTGATAAAGCTGTCGTCCTGCCATCCACTGTTGCCGAGATTGGCACTCAATTAATTCTTTCAATCCCTCCGCACTCGTTATGTCGAGCTTCCCATTAAGTAGCGCTCTCTTGGTGAATTCTCCAGGTTGGGCGGGGCGCACGCCTAAGGCATAAACCACCTGCAAAATGCGCTGAATGATGTATGGGCCCCCGTGGCAAAAGATTTCAACCGTATCTTGTCCAGTAAACGACTTTGGGCCTTTAAAGAAAACAACAACAACCTCGTCGAGGATCTCGCGCGTTCGAGGATCGATAAGTTGGCGCAAAGATGCTTGTCGTGGCTTTAGCGTTGAGTCGCTATTTAGGAAACAGGAGCTTACCAGCTGGCAGGCGTTATGACCTGAGACCCTTATAACGCCAACGGCTCCGGGACCGGAGCCGCTGGCAAGGGCTGCAATTGCTTGTTCGTCATGTGGTCGCAACATATTTGTCAGTTGACCAAAATTAATTATTGGCCTCAAAAGTCTCCTCGGTTTTGTTCTCAGAACGTCGCCCGCGAGACAGAAGAATCATTAGTTTGCGACTAGGTCCATTGCCGAT
>JBIJBX010000287.1:0-2946 GCA_044344995.1 Oligoflexales bacterium
CCCTGAGAACTCGCGTAAAAAGCCTTAAGGTCGAAGGTTTCACGACCGAAGAGGCATTCGCAAAGGCGCTGAACTTAAAGGGTGATCCATATGACCTGCTCCTTCACCCTGAAATTTCCGGACTTCGTCGAAACTAATTGGCGCCGGCGAATCCGATGGGGAAACGTGAGCACCCACTGTATTGCCCAAGCATTTGGGCCACACATCGTGCTCTATGTGGTCAGCTTTCTGCACGGCTCGCCTAGCTCTACACGCTGGACAGAAGCCTTTGTCCTTGCCACATTTTTTTCGAACAAGTTGTCAGTTTACTTATACTCAGGCAACACCACAGGTTTATGTGTCTTGGAGAACTCCGGGTAGTAAGTCATAGCCGCAGCATAAGCGATCATCTTTTCCATGTTAGTCACAATTGAACAGCCAAATGATGTGGCTGCTTGGCGAATGGTACTGCCTCTTGTGAGTTCGTCCCGCTGCAAATTCTTTGGAATATTCACCACGAGGTCGACATCTTTGCGGCGGATGAGTTCGACTGGATCTTCGAAGCCCTTTCTGGTCTCGCCTGGCCAAGCTACTTCTGTGACTGGCACTGCGTGATCTGTAAGAAACTTTGCCGTACCGTCGGTGGCGTAGATTTTTAGACCAAGATCGGTGAGTTTTTTGGCCCAAGGAAGAAATTTCATTTTCTCGTGCTCGGGACCTGCGCTTACAAGAATTCCCTTTTTCGGCCTAAAGACTTTTGATGATTCCATGGCAAGCATATAAGCGGACTCAAAGTCCTCAGCAATACACCCCACTTCACCGGTGGAGGACATCTCAACTCCAAGCACTGGATCCACGCCAGAAAGTCTTGTGAAGCTAAACAGTGCTGCTTTGACTCCCACATGGGGCAGATCGTCTTCATTGATGCGGGCAAGCCTTGGAGTCTTGCCAATCATGACGCTCGTAGCAGCGTCAGCCAGATTAAGGCCTACGACTTTTGATACAAAAGGGAATGATCTTGCTGCTCGGGCATTACACTCGATCACTTGGATGTGATTAGACCTTGCAAGGAATTGTATATTGAAGGGCCCATTAAGTTTTAGTCCTTTGGCGATCGCGTGCCCTGCGCCGCGGATCCTACGTACGGTCTCAACATATAACTTCTGTGCCGGCACTACTAATGTGGCATCTCCGGAGTGCACACCTGCGTTTTCGATATGTTCACTAACAATCGCAGTTAGTATCTCGCCGTTCTGGGCAATACCGTCTAACTCAATCTCCCGAGCACCCAGCAGGAATTCACTCAATACAACTGGATAATCAGGACTGGCCGTTTCAGCCATTGATAGATACTGATCAAGTGAGACTCGGTCATAGGCTACATTCATCGCTGCACCGCTTAGGACATAAGACGGGCGCACAAGAACTGGAAATTCGACTTTTGAAACAAACTGATCGATCTCTTCTCGACAGCGTGCCGCCACCCACCGTGGCTGATCAATTCCTAGTTCATCAAGTAGGCCTGAGAATTTGCTGCGATCTTCTGCCGTATCAATAGCCTTCGCATCGTGTCCAAGAAGTCTCACGCCGTGGCGAGCAAGTGGCAGTGCCAGGCGGTTGGGAAGCTGTCCTCCCATGGATGTGATGACACCGTCAATTTTTTCAAACTCACAGATATCCAGGACTCTTTCTAGGGTCATCTCGTCAAAGTAAAGACTATCAGAGCTATTATAGTCAGTCGAAACCGTCTCAGGATTACAGTTTAAGATGACACTACGCCAAGATTCTTCTTGGAGTTTCCTGCTCGCAGAGACCGCACACCAGTCAAACTCTACCGAAGTCCCGACCCTATAGCTTCCACTACCAAGCACTAGAGCTGTCCTGCGGCTTTGCATCATCTGCACAAGCCCTGGGTCTGACGTGTCGCCGTGATAAGTCATATAGAGATAATTACTTTTAGCCGGGTACTCGCCGGCCGTCGTATCGATCTTCTTAACTACTGGCAGAACATTGTAGGATTTTCTGGCCTGACGAATTTTTGCAGATTCACGGGAAATCGACGCTTGATCAGTGTTTTGATTTTTTGCCTCAAGAAGGTAACGTCCAAGCTGATCGTCTGAGAACCCAAGCTTTTTCCACGTCCGCCACTGATCTGCCGTAACAGCTGTTTGATCTTTGTGGGAGAAGAGTGTCTTGATAGCAGTCTCTGCCTTGATGACCTCTTGAAGCTTTGACAAAAACCATTTGTCGATATGGGTCAGCTCATGAATTCTTTCAAAATCCCAGCCAGATCTTAAGGCCGAAATGACGGCGTAAAATCGCATATCAGTTGGCTCTGATAACGTGGTCTCAAGTTCTTCATCTGTCACGCCGCCCCTAGCAAACGCGGCAATGCCAGTGTCATTTTCTGTCACCATGCGGACTGCTTTTTGGATGGCCTCAGGAAAACTTCGACCGATGGCCATGATTTCGCCGACCGACTTCATGGTAGAGCCAAGGCGTCTTGATGCACCTTTGAATTTTCCAAGGTCCCAACGGGGCACTTTAATTGTGATGTAATCAAGAGCTGGCTCAAAGTAGGCGCAGGTTTTCCCTGTCACTGGATTTTGAATCTCGAGGAGATCAAATCCTTGCACCACTTGCGCAGCAATGTAGGCTATGGGATATCCAGAA
Source organism: Oligoflexales bacterium (assembly GCA_044344995.1). Taxonomy (GTDB): domain Bacteria; phylum Bdellovibrionota_B; class Oligoflexia; order Oligoflexales; family RGVZ01; genus CAMDKS01. The sequence continues at coordinate 2,653 of JBIJBX010000287.1, forward strand.
GCTTTGCTTGCAAGCGCTGATGACCTGGAAAGCCGCGCGTTGACTTCAATGACCACAAATTCAAGATTATTGGGATTTAACGCGTACTGAACATTGCACTCACCGACCACTCCACAGCTATCAATGATCTTGATCGCTGCGTTTCGAAGCATTTGGTACTCCTCGTCAGACAAGGACTGACTTGGACACACGACAATGCTGTCTCCGGTGTGAATGCCAAGAGGATCAAAGTTTTCCATATTACAGATGGTGATGGTGTTACCTTGCGAGTCACGCATCACTTCATATTCGACT
>JBIJBX010000289.1:0-2927 GCA_044344995.1 Oligoflexales bacterium
ACCACGAAACCGTGAAACTGCGTTCACAGCGCCTCCGTGATCTTTCAAAGTCCCTAAAGCGTGACTACATGAGCCGCTTCATCGGCAAAACCGTGGAAGTGCTCTGGGAAAAAGACATGGATGATCTTGGGCGTCCTTTGGGGACCACACGAAATTATCTAAATGTCGCCGCAAGGCGGGCATCAGCCGAAACGCTCCAGGGTAAAACTAGCCTTTGGACTGTCAAGGGCTTCATTGGTGATGACCGCATGCTGGCCAGCCCTGCTTTTAGCTTGGACTTGTGACATTCAAGCGTTCTCTAATCCTTCGTTAGAACCGTGATTTCCCAACATTTTCGTTTTTTACCAAGATCTCTGCCTTACTCAAATCCTGAAGTCGTCCGAAAAACTCCATACTATCAACGTAGTGTGAGGTCTCCCCCTTGGAAAATAACGGACCCATTCGCCTTGCGAAGTTTGTACCTCAAAAAAGTCACTACCTATTCACTAAGTTTTTGCTTCCACTGTTTTTAGTTTGGGCGGCTATTTCGACCGTATCACCGTCGCGGCTTGTCAAAGGCGATCTCAAACTCAGTAACGTCATGTCAAACTTCGCCCAGGACTTGAACGATTTACCGGAGATGACCTTAAGCTTGCCAGAGGGTTCAAAGCCATTTGAATGTCCTGGAGCTTCTTGCCCACTCAATGTCGGTGGATTGAATTATACCAGTGGCATCAAGTGGCTTCCAGCCAGGTCCTACCTGGCCGAACGCTCATCAACAGAATCTTGGCGAGGCTACCACTACACACGAATTGATACCACGTTACCAGAATTTGCAGCTACAAATGGCTCGAAAGTTGCCTTCGATATTCTTGGCATCGCAGGCAAGAGCTGGCGATTCTTTGTTAACGGAATCGAAAAGGCTAAAGGCGCTGGCGGCCTTTTTGATCAAGCGATTATTTTCGAATCCGACGGTGGAATTCCTGGTGAGCCAATGACTATTGGGTTTGAAGTAGCAGCCGGGCGAAACTTCGCACCTGGTATCGTTTATCTAAGTCAGCCGTTTCTAAGCCCACCTGAAATAGCGCCAGTCATCCGCAAAGCGTATCGCGGCAACGACAAAGAAGTCGTGCTTCCCGACGCATACGCCCGCGCCACCATAGCCGTCATCGCAGCACTTGGTTGTATATTCACACCGTTTCACTTAGAAATTCTTTTCTTCGCTGCAAGCATCACAATTTGGAATTACCTGCGACTTGCCACGAACGAGATGGTGCCATTCCCTTCATTTCTTGGCACTGACTTTACGACCCTTTATGCGGCGATGCTGTGTCTCTTTAACGCCACAAGTTTGGCATTTTTAGCCTCTTATTTTAGGGTCAGGTCAAGTCTAGGTCTGATGATTTGCATGTTTTTCGCGTTGCTTGCACCCATGTGTATCTTTGCAGGTAAAACTGGCTTTGGAATTGGACTTGTAACGCTAGCCGTTAGCAACGAATTTCTCGTACGTGGGCTCGTAAAGTTTGTGGGTGTGGGATTTGCAATTAAGACATGGCGAGCCACAAAACGGCTTGAGACCGCAAATTTTAGAAAATATATCGCACTCACTTTCGCCTTATTATTGGCGGTGGGAGGTGTTCTCGAAGTCGCGATGCAAACGTCTATGTGGGGAAGTGATTTAATAGCGCCTCTTTTACTGACAGAAAACAGATGGTTTGTCCGGAAGGTCCTCGAAGCCTCCATGGCATCTTTTGGGGTTGCCATCGCCCTTGAGTGGGCGCTGGTCGTAAGAGATCGCCAGGCCGTTTTGCAGCGTTTTGGCATGATGATTGATCCAAGGGTCTTAAAAGAAATTATTGGTAGCAAAAACATCCCGTCTGTTAGGGCAGAGCGAGTTGTCGCTCTGTTCGTGGACCTACGTGGATTTACAAACCTATGCGAAGAGGAGTCACCACAAGACGTTAACTTAACTTTGAATGATTACCTTGGAGTCGTTGCTAAAGCCGTCAAAAATCACGGCGGTATAATCGATAAATTCGTGGGAGATGAGGTTATGGCCCTTTGGGGAATACCGAATCAATCTGAAATTGACCCCATTCGAGCTGCTCGGTGCGCGATTGATATTCGCCGCGGACTCAGAGACCTTAACGTGGAGCGCACAAAACTAAAACGCAGGCCCCTTGCCTGCGGGATGGGTCTTCACTGCGGATCAGCCATTGTGGGGCCGGTTGGGACACCTGAGCGCATTGATTTCACGGCCATCGGCCCAACCATCAATCTAGCCGCCCGGCTACAATCCATGACCAAAGAGAAAAATGTCGATATCTTAATTTCAACTGATCTCTACCAAATCATAAAGTCGGTCTCACTCGTCTCGTCTCAAGGTAGTAGTAAAATCAGAGGATTCGACAAGCCTGTCGACATATTCGGCCTTATTGGTGTAACCGACAGCCAAGGCAAAATGCTAATCCATGACAGCAAACTAGAATCGGCAGGTCTACCCATCTGTCCGGGTATCATAGAAGATGCTCCTAAGAACCTAATCAAGGCGTCCTAGTTAGGATAATAAATTAATTCGACGCATATTGCCTTGCCATCATGCCGACCTATTTACTTGCGATACATATTCAAATCTTAAATTTTATCCTACCGTGGCCCACCCATATTGGATGAACCTGGTCGACCTACGGGTGGCTTCGGAGCACGCATTGAACAACCCGCCTTCTTTTGCTGAATACGCTGTGTCACAATTTGCGCTAGTACGTCGCGATCCGTCGCCACTTTACAATCGTACTTTCGTCCGCCTTCAAAGGCAGTGAACTGGTCTTCTGCATTTTCAACCCAGATTTTAAATGAATTCTTCGTAGCGCCAGACGTGCCGTCACCGTAGGAAACGTCTGGACATATCTTCATGGCTTCTGGTCGTGCGAAGATACAAAACGCAAGCT
>JBIJBX010000070.1:0-10513 GCA_044344995.1 Oligoflexales bacterium
TATCAGATGGATCAATTGATATGGACAGTGCCTCGTACGTTTTAACGATCTCATGGCTCTCAAACCACTGGTTGCCCGCTCGCGAGGCGGCTGCGTTAAGCGCAAATATCAATAGTCCACTAGTATCCTCGTCCAGACGATGCAAAGGATAAATCTGCGTGCCAAGAAACTCCTGCAGTAGAATTCCCGCAACGGGTCGTGGATCCTTGCGGCCCAGTCGACTCGGCACACTGAGGGTAGCCACTGGCTTGTCAATGACCACAAAGTGTGGATTCTTAAAGATGACGTTTGGACTCATTAATGGTGCCCGCAAGTTTCTGTTTCCGACGTCTTTTATTGCATAAACTTTGTACGAAGTGTCAATTTTTTTGACAGTTTTACATTTTTTTTTAGGTCTAAGTAGCTGAATTTCTGTCTGCTTGGTCGGCGGCACATGGTCTGCATCTTTAAACTTAGCATCTCATGGTTGAGGTGCGGACTTGTTGTAGCTGTTGTGGTTATAGCTGAACCTCTTTGTTGATTTGGAGTCTATTATGTTGAAGCGAAGAATCCTAGGTGCTGTGCTCTTAATGAGCGTTGCTACAGTGAGCTGTGGTAACGCAAACTTTTTTGGTGGATCGAAGAAGAAAAAAAATAATGCCGTAGCTGAACAGTCATCGCCCTCTACGATGCCTAGTGGGGTGAAGCCACCTCAAATCGGTCCTACTGATCAGATTTTGCAGCCCGACCCAAATACAGTCATATTTGGGCGTGATAGAGTGTTTCATATTGGCGATAACAAATATGAAAACACATCGTGTAAAGAAGAGATTGCGGCATTGCCACTCGAAGGCAACGCTTATTTTTTCCAGTTTGAAGTTTTGAATGACAATACGATGGTTGACATCAATGTCGGTAAAATTTGTGGTATTGATTATACTTCTAACACCTACGAACTCTATTCAGGAAAAAACCGGGTTCAAGGTCGGTATATTCAGCGTATGGGCACCACAGTTAACGGCACAAACTTGATGTTAAAACGTGGAACCTATAATGTCGTTCTCTCCTCAGGACTTGGACGTTACAATTACAATGCAAAACAAGACCTGGATGATTATGTTGTTGGCAACGTGACCATTAAAGGTAATCAGGCGATCCGGCCGATTAATTACGGTTCTTACACAAAGTAAGGCGTAATTGCTGGTTTTCAAAAGTCTTAACCCACGCTACAATTCCTGTCCTCTCATAGAACTTAAGGTCTATGAGAGGATTTGATATTTTCGCTAACCTCACGAAAATTAGGAATTTCGATGCAGGCAATTCTCGATTCCACACTCGTTGTTGCTTTGGCTGAAATGGGTGATAAAACGCAGCTGTTAAGTCTCCTGCTGGTCCTACATTACAAAAAACCTTGGGCCATTATGGGCGGTATTTTTGTCGCCACGGTTTTCAATCATTTAATAGCAACCTGGATTGGAACGTTGGTCGCCGGATATGTTCCCGAGAATTACCTGCAGTATGGCTTGGCTTTACTGTTTATTTTTTTTGGTCTCTGGATATTAAAACCTGACAAGAGCGATGACTTGCGTGCAGATAAAAAAGCTCACTCGGCTTTCATGGCAGCGGTGGTGGCCTTTTTCTTTGCGGAGATGGGGGATAAAACTCAATTGGTAACTGTCGCCTTAGCGGCACGCTACCAATCTGTTTGGTTGGTTTCGCTCGGCAGCACAATTGGAATGATGCTGGCTAATTCGCTTAGTGTTTTTGGTGGCGAAAAGCTTATAAAAGTAATCCCCATTAATTACGTCAGATATGGAGCGTGCGTAGTTTTTGTTCTATTCGGTCTCGCCATGCTTCCACTTTGATTAAAGCTAAGATGCTGGATTTTTTGATGAAAAATCTGTATTTAGGAATTTTTCAAACAAAATATCCTGATCAAATCAATTGATTATCTCGGAAATAGGCCGATTATCATAGAACACTTATAACAGGTTACACGGCAGTTTCGGGGTCAGTTGACGTAATGTACGCGAAGGCAACGCAAAAAGAAAAATCTTCCATGGATTCTCCGGCGCCGGTAAAGCGTACGAAGGAGAAATCTGGAGATTCCTCGATGCACGTTAAATCCACGTTTGCGGCGCACGACCGAACCCAACTTGAAACAGTCTTTGATTATCCTATTTTGCCAGGCATTTCTTCGACGACAAAAAGGCAACGCTATGTGGTCGAGGCGTGGTTTTTTTATCCGCCCCAAATGGGCGTATCTCCTCAAACCTATACCAAAGATAGGTTCTACTCGGATCTCAGGCCGCTGGTGCGGTTTCGAGAGCCACGATTTTCTTTCAAGGAATTGATTGGCTTGAATGGGAGCAGATCACCCATAAAATTTCTCGAAGATTACGTCCGACAGGTCGCAGAAGGTCACCCGCCTGCGACCATTCAGCGTGCTATTTCCGAGGCGCGGATTTTCGGGTGTTCGTTTGCTAGTTATTTTTTGAAACGGATGTCAAAAAGAACGAAGGCAATTAAAAAAGCTCATAGACGCATTGCTACCATGTATGATGAGCATGGAGAGAGTGTTAAGGTTTTGGAAGAGTGCCTGATCGAGACACGTGAATTGATCAGTAAAACAAACTATATTTTGAAACAGTGGCGCAAGCTTCTGGTAGATGCCGAGAGTCTAAATCAAGATTATCTGAAGCCATTGGTAAATGAGCTACGATTTATTGATGAATACTGTACCTATCGTTTGCGCGATGGATTGGCAGGATTGATGCGGGTAGCTACTGACATCGATCCAAGACTTGTTCCGGAGATTGACTATATTGCGTTTCTGCGCCGTTGCGTTGCCATGAATCGCCTGGAGTACTGGTACGCAAAGAAACGAGATTACTGCTGGATAGATGAAAACAGTACTAATGCTGAAATTGAACGATACATGTATCGCCGGGGAGTGTTGAAACGAAGAACCTGGGGCGTTCTTTATCTGAATATACGTACACGTCCATTGTTCGAATTCCAGCGCCAGCTAGGCGCAATGGCGGCAGCGGGGCTTGCAGCCCTCTGGTGGGTTATCGCCATGTATTTCATCACTTTACGAGGTGGCGCCTTCATTGGCGGGAATGGAGCGGTTCAGGCAGATTTTTGGCAGTCGAGTGGGTTTCTAATCGTTACGGCCTCGATGATTGCGTACGTTTTAAAAGACAGAATTAAGGAGAACGGCCGCACGTTTTTCTCCGGGAAGTTCTTTGGACGAGTGCCTGATAACAGTGAACGTATTTTGTACGAGCCCGCCACCGAAGCACCTATAGAGGTTGGTAATGTCAACGAGTACACGAGGTTCGTTGATCCAGCAGATTTGCCACTGGCAGTAAAGCAGCTGAGAATCGAGTCTTACCAGGATGATCTCGAGGCCGAAGATGCGCCAAAAAACATCATTCATTATCGAAAAGTTGTCGAGCTCTATCCGAAAGCTATCGCCCACATGGAATATCCGATTCGTGCAGTGCACGACATTTTAAGGATCAATATCGCGGGCTACCTCACACGATTGGATGATCCACAGGCAGGCACTGATGTCATTAGTACAGACGGGCGTTTATCCTCTCTAAAGCTGCCAAAAGTTTATCAAATGCACATCGTTCTTCGCCATTCCCTTCATCATAAGCGGGATAAGGAAGTCGTTTACGATCACTTTAAAATGGTTTTGAACAAACGAGGCATTATCAGAATAGAGCGTCTTTAACTAACCCAGTTTGGTAGTTTAAGATTAAATCCAAACGCGGCCAGCAAGTTCGCCCGTTGCTATTTTGGCTACAGCATCATGTGGGTGCAAGCTTTCAAAGTGGCGAACTTCGCACGCCGTCCCGATAAAGATAGGGCTAGACGAAACAACGGCGCTCATTCGGCGCGCGGCATCTTCTGAGAACATAAGATTTGCGGCATTTAATCGGGCGAACTCTTGCTCGTCTTCGCGTTTGACTGCTGCCTGCACCGGAGTTCCCAAGATGGTTTCCAGTTGATCAATGGTAGTCGCGAGGAAATCGAGATTATCCGGAGTGCCTTTTAAAAGTACGCGGACGTGACCCTCGCTACGCTGGCCATGGGGTGTGCCGGCGATGGAATCTTCTCGGCCGAGCCATGCGAGTACTTGGTCCCGCTTGAGGGGTTGATCAGAGTTAAAGGATTCAGCGAATTTATTCTGGATTAATTGTCGAGCTAGCGCCGCCGAGCACGGACAAGTGCTGGAATAGCGTACTGTCAACTCCGCGCCGTGTTGAACTTGGCCTTTTGCGACGGTTGTCCACAAACTAATCGGATAAGCACGCCATCCCTTGTTAGCGCTGCGTAATGAAGGGCGTTGCATCAATATTTCAAAGCTAAGTTTAATGTGGGCGGAGGCACTGATGCCGTCGTGAGTTTTTAAGAATTCGCCAGCGACCGTTTCTAGTAATGCTGGCGAGACAGCTGATTTTGCCAGAGAATCAGTCAGAGCAATAAATAGTCGCGACATGTGAATGCCCTTTTGGGGCTCATCAAGACTTACAAAGGCATCAGCACGTCCTGATGTTAATTGCCTTGCCTGACCTTTAAGCTCAACAAGCACAGGACATTCAATATTGCTCATACCAACGCGATCAAGACGCCTTGCATCATTGATCTTGGTTTTTGCTACGTCTAATTCTTCAAAATAACGAGTCATGATATTGGGCTACTAACTGTCTCTAAAAGCTTAATATTGCCACCTTTTTAGCGGCCCCCTTTTAACAGAGAATTGAATTTCATTGAACCTGAAACTATAGTACCTTGGCGACAACCTCATCACGCCTGTTGTGATGTCCCAAGAATTGGGAGCTAACTATGCGCCATGACAAGATAAAATCCGATTTTATCCCACAGTTTATCTTACAAAATGTGAGCCTTTGGAACGCATCGGGAGTCCATGAGGCGGTAAGTATAGCCGTCAAAAATGGCGTGGTTCTCAAAATTGCTCCAAACCTGAGTCGTACTGACTACCAGGACTTTGAGGAAATTGAGGGTCACAGTTTGACGCTCATGCCGGCCGGGGTGGATGCACAGGTGCACTTGCGCGTGCCAGGACAGGATCAAAAAGAGACGGCTTGGTCTGGATCTTGGGCCGCGGTTGCGGGGGGCGTGGGCGCAATTTTGACGATGCCCAATACCAAGCCTGTGATCGATAACCTGCAAACGTTGGCGTTGGCCAAGCAACAGTTAGAAGGTCCCACGGCTGAAACCGGGGTTAAAGTATTTTTTTCTGCCGCCATGACATTGGGTCAAAGAGGTCGTCAGTGCGTTGACTTCCAGAGTTTAGCTCGAGCTGGGGTTTTGGCATTTACGGACGATGGAGTTGGTGTAGCTGATGATGCGGTTATGCTGGATGTGATTGCAGGTGCCGCTAAAACTGGTTTACCTATTCTGCAGCATGCAGAAGTTCCGGGGCACGGTGGGGTCTTGGCTGACGGTCCCGTGCAGCGCCTGATTGGTGGGGTCGCATATCCTGAGTCAGCCGAAGTGGATATGGTTGACCGAGATATCCAGCTTTTGCTGAAGGTTCCGACGGCTCGCTATCATGTGCTACACGTCAGTTGTGGCAAAACGATCGACAAGATTTTGCCAGCGAAAAAGGCAGGATTAAATATCACCTGTGAGGTTAGTCCTCATCACCTTTATTTCAATGTGGAAAATATTCTTCCCGAGAACTCGTCATTTAAAATGAATCCTCCTTTGCGATCGTCACGTGATCAAGAGTCCTTGCAGCTTGCATTGCAGTCAGGTGCTTGTGATTTTATGGCGACTGATCATGCGCCTCATGAGGCAGAGGTCAAAACCGGAAATTTCAAGACCAGTGCTTTTGGAACAACGGGACTTGAGACTTCGCTGCGTGTTTTGATATGGATGTGGCGTCGCGGCGTGTTAACGAAACAGCGTTTGGTTGATGTATGGTCCACGGCACCCGCAAAGTTTCTGGGAATAGACGCGGAATTTGGCGAAATTGCCGAAGGACGCCCGTTCAACGCAGTCCTTTGTGACGTTCAGGCTCCAGACCAGATCGTTACAGAGCAAGAATTCGTTGGACTGTCGCGTAATAGCTGTTTTGTGGGTTCCAGGCTCCCAGGGAAAGTTGTAATGACAATTCTTCGGGATAAAATTCACTATTTAACCTAAGTTTTTTGAAAGCCAAATGTCAGAGATCCAGGAAAAGAAAGAAAAGATTTTGCGCGACCTCGCAGGGATAAACTCGAGTGATGAGCGTTATAAATTTATAATTGATATGGGACGAAAGCTGCCGAATCTTACCGACGCACAGCGTGAAGATAAATATCTCATCGAAGGCTGTATGTCGCGAGCCTGGCTAGTCCCTGAATTTAAAGATGGACGTCTTCATTTTTACGTTGATTCAGAGGCCGCTATTGTCAAAGGCATCATGGCGATTCTCGTGGCCGTTTATAGCGGAAACAATCCAGCCGAAAATCTGACCTTATCCGCAGATTTTCTCAAAGAAGGTGGGATAACTGAGCACTTGTCCATGAACCGCCGCAATGGTCTGTCCAGTGTGGTTCGCCAGATGCTCCTTTATTCAATTACTTTTAAAGCTTTGAACAAAGTCTAATTTAATCGAAAAATTTATAGATATTGCCGTTTACGAAGTCGTTTTCGACAATGTTTACTAGGAAATAATTGTCGTGGATCCAGGTCAGGAGTTTCCACTGATCTGACTGTTTAGCGTACAGAGACCGCCATTCCTCTAGCCAAAGACCGAACGCCTCGTCCTTCCAGATTCGAAAGCTTCGAGCGTCCACGACAGTGGGTTGGATGATCTCGCGACCAGGGAAAACGCCCCAAGTCACAGCCGTCACGGCGTTTTCATCCTGCGTTGAGTACGCTTCGCCGCGTCGATTGATAGCGTGAAAGCTTATGCTTGGAAAACTTGCGGCCTTTTGCCTTAATTGTTCGAGTTTTTCTCTAGACGTAAAAAACTCAACATAGGCTTTCTGGTAAACCAGTCCGCCCGGACCGCCCCAGCCAACATCAGGCGCATCACTCGCAGCGCCATTAATCTGCGGCTGGCTATTGATAGTAAGGTAGCCGTCCCTGTTAATTTTTACGATCTGTTCCACAATCCGGCCAGTCTCAATTTGAATCGGCATTTCGCACCAAGGTAGCCAGTTGATTTCTCCTTGGCAGAATTTAACGAAAACGTTTGAGACGTCGACTTCGCTTGTTGGGCTACCAAGAATTTTTAGTCGATTCTGGCGCACAGTCGGATCTAATGTTCGTCGGAAGATATAGTAATCGTTCAACGACCCAAATGTCGGTGAAAAATTATCTCCCCAACGCCCGTTGGGGAAGTCGTCCCAGCTCATGGTTCTGGCGAGATAGCTTTTGGGTCTGTTGCTCCAAAAAATTGGTCTAACTTCCTCGCTGCGACGACTCTCCACAGTCGAGGCGCGCCAAGGCATGGAGCGTCTGGAACGACAGTCCTCAAGCAAGCTAATTTCTTGTAATATTTCAGTGACAGAGGATTCTAAATTTAGCGTATAGAAATGCAGGCCAGGCGCTCCAATCTCAAAGAGTTCACGGCACATGCTGGCGCAAAGATCGACCCCGAATGCTCTGACTTTTTCATCGTCAGATTTGATTGGCTCCAGGGCTTTTTTTATCTGGTTAGGAACCTTTATGCCGGTGAATTCAGTGAACTTTTGGAACCGATCATAGGAAATGATCGGCAGGACTCCTGGGATAATTGGGCAGGTGATACCGGCTTCCGCGCAAAGCATTAAAAAGTCTCGATATTCATCTAGATCAAAAAATAACTGAGTTACGATGAAGTCCGCCCCTGCATCAACTTTTTGCTTCAAAAAATTAACACAGTCACGCTTTGATTTGGCCTCAGGATGCCCTTCGGGATACCCGCCTACGCCAATGCCGAAAGAGTCGCCATAGTTTGCTTTAATCCAGCGAATTAGATCAACACTTGAGCTCAGAAATGACGCGCCTTCTTCACTTTCCTGACGTGGTGTGTCGCCGCGTAGCGCCATGATGTTCCGGATTCCGCAGTCTTTTGCCTTGTCGAGCGCAAACCGTAATCGCTCCTCGGTCATACCTGCGCAGGTGATGTGCATCATGACGTCCAAACCGAAGAAGGTTTGAGCGTCTTGGCTTAGTTGCAGTGTCGTGTCCGAGGTGCTCCCGCCGGCACCCCAGGTGATATCGATGAAACATGGCTCAAGGCCGGCCATTCGATCAAGGCGCGCATACAGGTTGTGCAAGCCAGACTCAGTCTTTGGTGGAAAGTATTCAAACGAAAAAAATGGCTTTCCGAGCCGTTGATAGTCCTTAATTTTATCGATGATCTTCATGGGTGTTGTCGCAAGTTATCATGTTTATTGCACAAATGTGTGATGCCATGACGTGTTTTGGTATGGCTTCAAAGGGGCCACAGTATTGCAGAAAATTTAATCAGCCGCAAATTGAAAATAGATTATGCTTATCAGACACTTAGGATAACTTGACAACAGATCTTTCGACCCCACCTTATCATTGCGTCGAGTCTAGGTGCAGGCACCTGGGCCATCATTATGAGGCGCGAAAGGTGGGGTCATCCATGGAATCTCAAGAGCGTTCATCTGGTGCGGGGCTTCCGGTCGTAGTGACAAGGAATTTTGTTCTTTATCCAGAACGGACGGTGCCTCTGGTTATCAACCGGGCTCAGAGTGTGGCGGCCATCGAGGAATCGCTTGGCAAGTATGGTGGTCGAGTATTAATCGTGGCGCAGCGCAAGGAAACTGGTGATGGTTCACGCGTTTTTATCGATGATCCATTTGCAGTTGGCGTGGTTGCGACAGTTGATCGTAAGATTGGCGATAGTAAGCGGGGATTTCAGCTTATAGTTACCGGCCTTGATAGGGTCAGAATCAAAGAGATTAAGAGTGATCAGGCATTTTTGTTTGCACAGTACTCGGATGATCCCGTTGAGCAGGATTGTGATGAGGCGACGTCCAAAGCTCTACTGATGAATGCCCGGATACTTGGTAAAGAGATTCTGGCTCTCCTTCCGGGTGATACATCTCAACTTGAGGTTATGCTGGATGCTGTCGACGATCTGAACGCTTTTCTGCCTATCGTAGCTGAAAATCTCGATGTTGCAGTCGGGAAAAAACAGGAAATTCTCGAGGTCTCGAGTTTGAAAGCCAAGACTCTCATGATCCTTGAGCTTATGGCAGATCAAAAGAAGACGCTTGAAATTCAGGTTGATGTACGAAATAAGCTCACGGAAAAAATGGGCAAGCATCAGCGTGAAGCGATTTTGCGTGAACAGATCAGAACAATCAGGGATGAACTCGGTGAAACCAAATCTGTAACTGACGAGGATTATGTTCGACGAATAAACGAGGCTAATCTGCCAGAGGCAGTTAGGGTGGTTGCCCTTGACGAAGCTCGTCGGCTTGAGGCCGTCGGATCCTCGAGTCCAGAGACTCACGTCATTAGAAATTACTTGGATTTGATTTTGGCGATCCCTTGGACGGCCAAAACTGAAGACTTGCTTGATCTCAAACACGCAAAAGCTGTACTCGATGCGGATCACTTTGGTTTAGAGAAAATCAAAAAGCGTATTATTCAGCATTTGGCGGTGATGAAGCTCAAAAAAGACAAACGTGGGTCCATCTTGCTTTTTGTTGGTCCGCCGGGAGTGGGTAAAACGAGCCTTGGCGAAAGTATAGCTAGAGCCCTTGGCAGAAAATTTACGCGAGTTGCGCTCGGTGGCGTCCGAGATGATGCTGAAATTCGTGGGCATCGTAAAACCTACATCGGCGCTATGCCGGGCAGGATTATACAATCAATCAAGCGAGTGGGTGTTAGCAATCCGGTTTTCTTGTTGGATGAGGTTGATAAACTTGGGCGAGGTTACACTGGTGATCCAGCCGCCGCTCTCTTGGAGGTCCTTGATCCGGAGCAAAATAAGGAGTTTACGGATCATTTTTTGGATGTCCCTTATGATTTGAGTCAAGTTTTCTTTATCGCGACGGCAAACTCGATCGATACGATTCCAGGGCCGCTGCTTGATCGCATGGAGGTGATCGATCTTTCTGGATATGTGACTGAAGAGAAGTTAGCGATCGCCAAGACACATTTAGTTCCTAAGCAATTGGTCGAGCATGGATTAACAGCCGAGCAAGTTACGATCACTGATACTGCGCTTCTCAAAATTATCCACGAGTACACGCGGGAGGCTGGCGTAAGAGCTCTTCAGCGCCAGATTCAGAGTGTTTGTCGTTACTGCGCCGAGAAGATCGCAGACGGTACTGTATTATCGGTCACTGTGGCCGCCGACCAGGTTACTGAGGCTTTGGGACCTGGTAGGTACTCGTTTGAAGATACTAACCGTGTGGTTCCGCCTGGTGTGGTCACTGGCCTCGCCTGGACGCCCGTGGGTGGTGATATATTATTTGTGGAAGCGACTCAAATGCCGGGCTCGGGCCGGCTTATCTTGACCGGGCAATTAGGGGATGTG
>JBIJBX010000071.1:0-10465 GCA_044344995.1 Oligoflexales bacterium
ATCGGAATCTTTGATCACGCCATCCCAGGGCAGATTTGGATTTAGAACGAGCCCACTTCTAGACTTGATCAGAATGTCTATGTCATCCCACCGCGGCCACACTCGCGAGCGAATTGTGGATAGAAAACTTTTTCCTGCCGAAATACCGGAGCACTTTGATAAAGGCTTTTGACAGCGGCCCAACTCGGATCCGCCCCATAAAACAACCACCTCAATGTGGGGATTATTTTTCTTTTTTTTCGCCATGTGCGCCCTTAATCCATAAATTATTCTGGCAACTTCGTCTCAAATCCATATTTGGACACTCCAGCCGCAGCTAAAGCATAAATGACTGGCCGAATGTGATGTGCCGTAAGCCGCTGATCCACGGCAATAGCTGCGGTGTTAGTTGATGGTAGGAGTTGACCGGCCAAAATGGTGCTTTGCAGGTGCGATTTTGTCCATGTTTTTAAATGGTTTTCAAACGACTCGTAGTCGCCATCACTGGGCCCAACCGCAGGCCATTTGAAAATTTTACCGGACGAAGTCTTGATGATGATTAAATCATTAGATAGCCCAACACTCATCCATAGTCTGTGATCACTCGATTCTGCCGCCTCGTATTCGAATGGCTCGATGGGGCTCTTGAACCGGTCGGAAGTTTCAAAGCCAACAAATAAAGCAAGAATTGTCACAAGAAAAAATGGAATAAAAATATATGCGACAGTCGAAAACGTCGATTCTTTTAACCGAGATTTTACGTCACGGAAAACACGTGCCACGGCCAGGTTGTTGTGATCTATTGTCACATCAAACCCCCACCCATAATAATATGGCTAAAATTCTTGGTCTTTCGGACCTTGTCGGCAACTGCCGAAACGATCGCCACAGGGACGCCTGCGTCTGGTAGAAGAATTAGAATATTATCGGGGCGGACTCCTAGACGACGCTTGCGGTCGTCACGCCATTTTTCCATTTGATCGAGAGCAACAGAAACCTGCGGGGAACCGTCTAAGTGGTTAATTACAAACTTATTGCGCGGGTCACTTTTCTGCGAAGTAAATGACGCGATGTCACCAAAAATAAGCTCTTTCGGGGTCACAGCCAAGACCGATGTGTTGGTGTTTATGGAGGTCTGCGGATCTTCCCTGAAGTGATTGAGCATCTCGTCCGCAGGTGGTTGAGAAGCCACTGGAATATCCAACATAACGATCCCCCAGCGGCTGGTCCTTGTCAGGAGTATGCCGCTGATCGTAAAAAAAACAAGAAGACAAGCCACGCCCATGCACCAGAGATTTTGGTCACTGATGGACGGCTTAGATAATCTCTTCTTCGTCTCGAATATTTTCTGCCGTAGCGTTTGCTGAACTGGCATTTGTATTCGCTCCTTCGACGGTTGCTGGCGCTACTACGCTACTTTGGATTGGGCTGCTCATGCCCGGCAAATCACGCATGGAGGCTGGCATTGCGACCGGCATAAAACTCGGCACATCTGCTGGAACCAACAAGTTGTTAATTACGGCAACTCCGTAGTGCATGCGCTCTGTTAGGCGAATGGCCATGCCGCGCACCAAGTAGTGTCCGACCAAAATCAAAATACTCAAGAGTAGCCCAAAAGCGGTTGGATTTAATGCGCTCGCGATTTCACCGCCCAAACTGGCTTGTTTCTGGGAGGTGTCTAGGACGCCGACGGCGTGAAAGGTATTCCACAATGAATCGATTGAGCCAAGGACACCGACAAGTAAAATCAGTGTCGAAAAAGCCATTAAGGCACCAACGCGAAACTCAATCTTAGGCAGGAACGCGATAGTCTCTTCTTCAATGACTCCACGAATAGTTGTCGGGTCGGTTTCAGCGGCCTCTAGGGCGCGACGTGTAATCGCTGGAAGTGATGTGTTGCTTACGCCCTTGCAAAAGCTGAGGGCGCGGCTAGTATCCTCTGGGGTGAGCAACTTTCTCAAATCGGATAAGAATTTCCCGAAGTCCAAATTATAGACAAATTGAAGCATGATCATACGCTCAAAGATCACGGCAAGTCCGAGAAACGCAAGGACCAGCATGATCCTCAGATAAATATCTCCGTGTTGAAAACTAGCGGCAATTTCAGCAAACACGTTTGCCTCCAAATTTTTTGATCACAAATGAATATTCCCAATAATATTGTAGCTTTTCTGACTACAAAGGTAAAAAAAGACAGCCTTTGGTACTTTCCCCAAAAACTGTACAATTTATCCGTCAGGTCATTTTGTTAGGTGTCGTCGCCAGAGGCTTTTGGTTTGGCGTTCTTTTTTGTGCTGGTTTTTTGGGTGAGTCGGCCGGACTGCCATGCGCTCGTGAACGCCTGCACAATGGCTGGGTCGAAAAGATCCTTCTCGTCCGCTAGTCTTTGGACGGCGTCACTTTCATCGAGAAATCCGCTGTACGATCGTCCGCTGACCATGGCATCGAATACGTCGGCTACAGCAATGATCCTACCAAAAAAAGGTATGTCTTCCCCCGCAAGGCCGTCTGGATAGCCGGATCCATCCCATTTTTCATGATGATATTTTATGCCCGAGATAAACCTGCGCGCATTAGGTAAATGATCGGCAATATTCGCTCCAATTAGGGGGTGCTGCTTCATCTCTTCGTATTCATCTGGATTCAGGAGCGCGGCTTTTCTTAAGATCGCATCAGGGATGCCAATTTTTCCGATATCGTGACAAAGAGAGCTCATTAATAAAAGCTTTTTAACGTCGCGATCCAGGTTCATTTCGTCAGCTATGGCCAACGAATAGCGACTTACTCGCTCGGAGTGTCCATGTGTATAAGTATCTTTTGCCTCAAGTGTAGCGATCATGGCCTCGATCATGCCGACACTGTATTGTTCTAAGTCCTGTCGCAGCATGAATGAATCGATCTGTGGCGCGATTCTTTCCAAGAAAAATCGCAGGGGTTCGATCAATTCGTCTTTTACCAAATAATCTCTGCCGTCAAACTCCAAGTGAACGATGCATAACAAGTCGCCCAATCGAAGAATGGGCAGGATCACGATGGCGCGCGAATGTGCCTGTGCCGGGTTTGCGTGAGCATTAAGGCCAAGGCCTTGCTTTCGAGATATGACGCTTTCGATTGCGCGCTTATTAATCAAAAAATTAGTCTTTTGGCCCTGGTGTCTCGTTGCAAGTGGAATAAGTCGTCTTGATAGAGGTGTCCAAAGAAATAACGCAGACCTCGCGATGGATGGATCTAGCGCATGTAAACCCTTTAGAGTACTTGCGCAAAGATCCTTCAGGTTATCGGCAGTAAGCGTATTTGACTGCACCTCAAAGATCCTCGAAATGATTTCGGGCGACAGTCCTTCAGACTGTATCTCAAGCGCCTGACTAAACCTAACAGCATCGGTTTGATGATCATTCGATGGCGATTGACCTACGTCAATACTGCCACCCAGTTCTTCGAGTTCCGGCGCAGATGCAAAATGCTCAAGTTCCGCCATTTCTGTTGCTACGTCAATTTGCGCCTCGGGCGTAAGAAAGACAATTTCCGTGTCGCCGATTAAGACTTTGTCGCCGCTATTAATGACGGCATTGGTAATTTTGTCACCGTTGAGATAGGTGCAATTCTTGCTTTGTAAATCTTCTATGATGTAGAGCTGATCTCTTTTCTTGATACGCGCGTGAAATCGGCTCACTTTATCGTCATCAATAGGAACCGAAGCGCTGGGATCCCGACCAATAGTGGCCGGCCATTGGACGATGGCCAGTCGACGACCGGCCTGTTTACCGCGAGTGATAATTGCTATAGCCATTCAGGCCTCGCTACGGAAAAATCGACTAAATTCATAAAAAAACCCTGTTAAATCCCAGATTTTGCCGATCCGGTCGCCCAGGCTAGGATTCGGACGCTTTGCCCCGAAAGTTGAGAAAAAAACGCCCGAAACTAACTATTTCTCAAGTGTAACCGATAGTTAGAGCGTAACAGATGAGGGATGGAGGGGTCATGCAAGCTTCTATAATTAACGCCAAGGTCATCGCACTGGTTATTTTCTTCATTCAACCCGTAGCCGGTTATAGCTCCAGCAATGCTGACGACCTGTTCTTTATTTTGAGTCGAGGATCAGAACCTGCCAAAGTGAGCAAACAGTTACCCCAAAAAAGCAGTGACACGTTTATGCGACTGCCCGATCGCTCCGCGGGGGGGCATTTAGCTGATGTATCCCATGCTGACGGTTCTCACAAATCAACGACGAAACTTTCGCCAATTCATCACGAAAACCAAGATATGCAAGACAGTGTTAAGGAGCAACAGGCGCCCCTAAAGTTCAAGGCAACTAAAATCACTGGTACTGTCAAACTGCCTCGGGTTAATTTTACAAGCCTCCGCCCAGCTATTGATCTGCGCGAGGAGATGCCGTCCCTTGACTTTACCGGGAAGTCGCTAAAAGATGGTGGCTTCTAAGGTGCTCTAAATCAAAAAAACACTGAATCGATTCAGAAATTTTATGGAACTAGAAGAACAGTTTTTTCGCGAGATTAATTCGATGGCCGGCAGGTTTGCTGTCATTGATGAGGTCATGATCGCTCTCAGTAGTCCTAATACTTGGATTGCTGTCGGATTGGCGGCCTTCGTGATTGTTTCAATGAAACGAAGTGAATGGCTGATGAGCGTGTTTTTTACGGCAATTCTTGCTCTGGCGTGTGCCGATTTGACGTCGTTTAGAATCATCAAGCCGCTTGTAGCGCGGGAACGGCCCTGCCGAATTCTTGATGGAGTTAATATGGTATTAAATCACTGTGGTGGAAGTTATGGGTTCACCTCCAATCACGCGGCAAATGCGTTTGCCGTTTGGGCGGTCCTGGCAACGAGCTTTGGGCTTAGATCCCCATGGTCATTAATTGGAATTACTCTGGCCTCAGCAGTTGCTGTCAGCCGCGTTTATCTTGGCGTCCACTTTTGGGGCGACGTGCTTGGCGGCGCGATCCTCGGCGTCTTGATAACAATCATGCTCATGCGAGTTGGCGCCGGCAGAATCTGCGCGGCGTTGTCTCGCAAGTTAGTTAATTATCTGCCCTCTTCTGGGAAATAATAATGATCATCATCAGCTAATTGGACGAAGGCCTTCGGCGGAGCGAACCTTTGACCAAATTTTTCTTCAAGCTTACGCATTCTAATCAGAAATTCCTTTGGTCCGCAAAGATCTACATACTTAAATGGACCACCCAAAAACGGTGGAAATCCGACGCCAAAGACGCTGCCAACGTCTCCTTCGTAGGGCGATGGTATGACGTCATCCTCTAAGCAAAGCATGGATTCGTTGACATATCCGAGCACACAGCGGTCCACGATCTCTTCGTCAGAGATCGACTTTGCGGTCTGAGCGCCAATCAGTTTATAGATTTCAGGATCCACCTCGCCACGCTTACCATTTTCGTAAAGATAAAAACCTTTGCCGCTCTTTCTTCCAAGGCGCCCACCACCGGCGACCGTGCTGAACCAAGTTGGCATTTTAAAACGTTCTGGCCATGCTGCTTCCATTGTCTTTAGAACGTGCATGCCTATATCGATGCCCACCTCATCGATCAAGGTGATTGGCCCAACTGGCCAGCCGAATCCGACCAAAAGCTGATCGATGCGGTCGATTGGAATGCCCTCACCAACCATCATGGCGGCCTCGGCCAAGTAAAATGCAAGCGCTCGATTAACGTAGAATCCAGGGCTGTCTTTCACAACGATGATGGTTTTTCCCATCTGTTGACCCAACTCGACGATTCGCGCAACTGCCCAGGGCGCGGTTTTCTTTGCGACGACGACCTCAAGGAGCGGCATCTTTTCAACGGGCGAAAAGAAGTGCATCCCTAAGACTCTGTCGGGGTGGCTGGATTTAGCGGCGATATCTGCAATTGGAATCGCTGAAGTGTTGGTCGCGAAAATCCAATTTTTATGCGCGCCGCTCTCAATACCAGCTAGAATCTTTTGCTTGAGGGACAGCTCTTCAAAAACCGATTCGATGACGACATCCAGGCTTTCGAAGCCGGTGGGAGCAAGTTGCGGTGAGATTTGAGCTAGTCGGCTTTCGGCCGCAAATGTTTTGAGACGCCGTTGTTTGACCTTCTTGTAAAAGAAGGCGCGCGCATTCTTCATAAGACGCGCAAGGGAGTCTTTGCTTGGGTCGCTAACGACTACGCGCAGTCCCCGATCAGCACAGACGGTAGCGATACCACCGCCCATGAATCCGCCACCAACAACGCCGACACTTGCGACTGCAGAGTCTGCATCAAATCGTTCCCGACCAGCATCCTTATAAGGGTGCTTTTTGACGGCATTAGTCGCGTGAAATAAATGAACCAATGACTTTGACTCTTTGGTTTGAGTGAGTTCTCCGAAGTGCTTGGCTTCAAGTGCGAGCCCTTGTTCCAGAGACCGCTCGAATCCCCCAAAAACCGCGTCTAGGGCTTTATAGGAGGCTGGATAAAAGCCTTTGGTTTTCTCGTCGACAGCCTGTTTAGCTTTGAGCGCCATAACCTTGCGCCCTAAAAAATTGCCTTCAAGTAACTTTTCAGCGATTTTTTGTGAGCGCCTCAGGGATTTACCGCGGGCGGAGGCTGCAAGCTTTAGCGCCTCACTCTCAAGAATTCCTATGGGCACGCAGGCATCAATCAGGCCAAGCTTTAAGGCTTTCTGGCCGTCGACTCTTTTGCCGGTGAGAATCAAATCAAGTGCTGCGGCAATGCCGATCAATCGCGGGAGGCGCTGAGTTCCGCCGGCGCCAGGTATAAAGCCAAGCTGAATCTCCGGTAATCCTAGTTTTGTTTTTTCGTCATTTGTAGCAATTCGCCAGTCGCATGCCAGGGCAAGCTCCAGGCCGCCGCCTAGGCAGGCTCCGTGAATGGCAGCCACTGTCGGCTTGCCCAAAGTTTGCAATTTACTGAGAATTCCTTGCATGGCCAAAGACCCTGCTTCCGCCTCTTTCGCGGTATTGAACCTCGATATTTCGTCTATGTCGGCGCCAGCAATAAACTGGTCACTTCTACCACTCATAAATATCAAACCCGCGCAGTTCTTATCTTCGGCGATGTGGTTGAGTGATCCGTCCAGTTCACGTAAAACCGCCTCAGATAGAGTATTGGCGTCTTTATCGTCTCTTTTAAAAGTCAATACTACAATGTCGCCGATTTTCTTGCTGTGGAAGTACTTGCTCATGTTCGAAGATGCTCCGGTTATTATTTGGCTCGCTCAATTAACATGGCTCCCGCCATGCCACCCTGCGCACAGATAGAGATAACGCCGAGATGTTTATCCAAGCGGCTTAGTGCGTACGTGAGAGTCGTCGCAAGACGGGCTCCGGTGGCGCCAAATGGATGCCCGATGGCGAGTGCTCCACCATGGACATTGAGTTTTTCCTCGGGGATCAGACCAAATGCCTTTGAATCCCCGAGGTATTCCTCGCAAAATTTCTGTGAGTCCATTGATTTGATGCAGCTAAGAACTTGCGCCGCAAAAGCTTCGTGGATTTCGAATAAGTCGATATCTTTAATGGTCAGATTATTGCGTTTGAGTAGCATGGGAATCGCAAGTGCTGGACCAATTAACAGTTGATCATGTGGGTTTACTCCAACAAACACTACGTCCTTTACAAAAGCTTTAGCAGACAGCCCAATCGACTTTGCAAAGCCGGCATCAGCGATAAGGCAAGCCGCCGCGCCGTCGGTCAAGGCGGAGGAATTGCCCGCAGTGAGTGTGCCGTACTTTCTGTCGAAGGCCGGCCGTAGCTTGCTTAAAGCTTCAACGGTTGTATCGCCGCGAATCAGATTGTCCTTGTCGACGCAGGCTTGGAAGCTTGGCGGAGCCCACACAGGAACTATTTCATCTTTGAAAACGCCAGACTCTTGCGCCTTAAAGGCTTTTGCGTGTGATGCGACAGCAAACCGGTCTTGTTCTTCCCGAGTGACGGCGTTTTTCTTTGCCATAATTTCGGAGTGCTCGCCCATGGTGAGGCCAGTGAGGGGTTCACTCACACTGGGTGGTCTCGGTAGCCACGCTCCAGCCGAGAAGTCTTTAAGAAGCATGAGTCGTGCGGCGGCCGTTTTTGCTTTGTTAAGTTTGACAAGAAACCTTCTGGCTTCTTTGGAGTAAACAATTGGCACATCGCTTAAGCACTCCACTCCGCCGGCTAGGATTAATTGATTATGACCCGCCATGATGCTGCGTGCGGCATCGGCAATCGTTTGCATGGAACTCGTGCAGGCACGATTCAGGGTGTATCCGTGTATGTGATGGGGTAGGCCAAGATTTATAATAGTATCGCGTGCAACGTTGCCATTCTTAGTTTGGGGTACGACTACGCCGCAGGAGATTTCGTCAAGCTCATTAACATCAACTTTGCTTTTTTGAATCAGACCGGCAATGGTCCTGCTGTAAAGCTCTAAAGCATCGCACTCCTCAAAAGCACTAAATGATTTGACGAAGGCCGTTCTTGCTCCGTCAATAATCACTGGCTTTTTTGTTCCGGAGCTTCTTACCCGTATATACCGATTAGGGGTCGTCATCTTGCGAGATCCTTATGCTGATAGGCTTTTTGATGCTTCTATTATTTTCTGGATGAACAAAACCGTCGTAGGGCTCGTGTTAACAAAGATTCCACCGCAGCGCATTCTCGTCTCGTCAAACCACATAATCTGAACATTCATGAGTAGTGCTCTAGGTGCCAGAATTCCAAAGGGACCCAAGGGTATCTCCATCAACAACTTCTCCCCAGTGACACACTTCGTGTTACCGGTAAATTCGATTTTAAATCCCCCCTCGCTTACGTCCAACAACACCGCGCTGCGAATTCCAAAGGGCCACCAGCGATTTTTCCGTAGCTCCACCAAGGCGTGAGATATGACGCGCTCGGCTCTTTCGGCTGTGTGTTCGATCGGTGGTGATTGTTGCAAAGCCATGGAACCTCTCAATAATATTTAAAAATTGACGGCGGATTTGGTCCTTAGGTGTCAAAATTGTATAATGAAAGGCCTAGGAGGAGCAATCAGCTCCCAGTCCCGATGATCAACGCAGTGACATCTCATTTATGTATAGGACCTATGAGCCAAGATCACTCTTTAAAACTGGCAAGTCGCTATCGTGTAGTCGTTCTGGGGGGCGGCATTCACGGTGTTGGCGTAGCTCATGATTTGGCAAGTCGCGGGTGGAAGGACATTCTTGTTGTTGAAAGGGCGATTGTCGGCGCTGGAACGAGTTCAAAGAGTACGAAACTAATTCACGGCGGCCTGCGTTATCTGCAGCACCCGAGAGACTTCCCCCTTGTGGCCGAGGGTCTTGGTGAAAGAGCGTTGCTGACAAGGCTAGTCCCAGATTTGGTAAAACCACTACCATTTGTTTTTCCTGTTATGAAATCAGGCGGTATGCCTCGCTTTATGATTAAAATTGGACTAACTCTTTACGACCTGCTCTCTTGGGGGCGTTCTTTGGGCGCACACAAATGGCTGTCCACTGAGCAAGCGTTTGCAGATGCGCCAATCTTGGATAAATCAGTATTCAAGGGTTTCTACAGGTTCTATGACGGTCAAACAGATGACTTTGCATTGGTGCGAAGAGTAGCGGACTCAGCGAAAATGCTGGGCGCTTCGATCATTGAAAACACCAAGGTCGAGCGACTAAGCCATGACTCGAACGGGTGGCGCATTGAGCTTTCTGGGGCAAAATTCTCAGGCAATGTGACGGCCAAGTATGTGGTCAATGCTCTCGGTCCATGGGCCCATGAAATTCTTGATGCGTCAGGTATCAAGCCACAGGTAATCGGCTTCAATAATGCCGGCATTCATATTTTGGTGCGTGACCTCGGCCTCAAAGCTGGATTATTTCTTCAGTCACCGGAGGACGGCCGAATTTTCTTCGTGCTACCTTGGCAGGGCTTAACATTGATTGGAACGACAGAAGACATCGTCCAAGGCCCAGCCGACAGCTGTAAGGTTGAGCAACACCAAGTGGAGTATATGTTGGAACGTTGCAACCGTTTCCTATCCGTTAAATTGTCGACTAAGGATATCCTTTCTACCTTTACAGGTATGCGCTGGCTTGCCCGCGACAGTCATGACTCGCTTTCGGATACCTCAAGAACCCACTTGATCACTGAGCACCGCGAAAACGGTGACATTCTGTATACTGTTTACGGCGGCAAACTCACGGCCTACCGAGCTTTAGCAGAAGAGTTGGGAGACAAAATATCAAAAGCTTTTGGTGACCGGACGCGATCAAATACAAAATCAAGCGATTGCTGGTCAAAGCCCGAAGCACTGCCTTCCGATTTAGAGGCGCCAGTAAGATTTTCAAAAATCTAGATCATAAAATCCGATAGAGATCTGAATGCTAAGCAGACAAAAACCTAAAGGAGCCAAATCCAGGCCGAAGCGGCCCATGGGTAAGGTGATTCAGACATTTAGGCAGGCTTTGCGGATCTCACACGTAGAGGAAAAAGAAGCTATTTGGCAATGGGGAAAGCCCTTAG
>JBIJBX010000318.1:0-2890 GCA_044344995.1 Oligoflexales bacterium
TGCTAGTTGTTTAATATCAGCATCAAATATTGCTTCCGGCGTCGCTGGCGCTAATTCCATTACGACTACAAATCTTACCGCTGATGGCACGACCTCACTGTTTGCTCAAGCCGTCGATGTGGCGGGTAACATCGGTAATTGCGTAGCGATGACGACTTATACTCACGATGGCACTGCGCCGGCGGTTTCTAGTGTCTCGTCAACGACAGCTGATGGAACATACGGTATAGGCCAGACAATATCTGTCACAGCAACATTTAGTGAGACGGTCTATGTAGTCGGTGCCCCACGAATCACCATGGGTGTTGGATCGGGCAGCAGTTATGCATCCTATGTGTCCGGTTCAGGCAGTAACACATTAACATTCAATTATTCTGTGGCTGCATCAGAAGATTCAGGTGACCTGGATTATGCTTCAACCGGCGCCCTTGGGCTTAACGGCGGCACCATTAAAGACATCTCTGGAAACAATGCTACGTTGACCCTGCCTGTAACCGGCAGTGGATCAAGTTTAGCTGGACAGAAGTCCATCGTAGTTGACACCACATCACCAACCGTTGCGTATGGTTTCATAGCTCCAGCGACGCCTGGCATGAGCCAAACCCCAACAGTGTCTATGACATTGTCGGAAGCTGCGACCGTGACTCTTTACCGAGAGAATACCTGTACGGCTTCTATTTCAGCAGCGACGTTGGTAGCAGCTGGATCTGGTCAGCAGGTTACGACGACATCACTGACTGCTAATCAAGCGACCTCAATCTACGCTAAGGCAGTTGATCCTGTGAATAACGAATCGGGCTGTACAAGCCTTGTGGTTTATACCCATGACAATGTTGCGCCAGCGGTTAGCTCGTTTGTGAGAGCCTCCGGTCAGCCTTCGCTCACAAACTCTCTACCAATGAACTTCACTGTGACCTTTAATGAGCCAGTTAACAGTGCATCGTTTACAGCGAGTGATATCGGTAACAACGGCACTGCCACTGGTGTTACTTGGACAGTAACTCCGGTTAGCAGCACGGTTTACACGGTGGCAGCAACGGCCGCTGGCAACGGTACATTAATTCCAAGAATTCAAAACGGTAGCGTGAACGATATTGCTGGTAACGCCAATTCAACATTCTTTGACTCGACTGAGAGCACCAGTTACACCACGTCTGATTACTCGGTGGCCATCAATCAAGATTCTGGCCAAGCTGACCCTGTTGGCAGCTTGCCGATTAGCTACACGGTCGTCTTCTCAAGGGCTGTAGGTGGCGGAACATTTACGACTGACGACATCGTCCAAAACGGCACGGCGACCGGCATCACCTGGTCTCTTTCCAGCCTAGACAATATAAGCTGGACGTTGACCGCTTCGGCTGTGACTGGTGGAACCGGTACCGTGATTCCATCGATTGCGGCGAATACGGTCACCGATACTTTTGGTAACACGAACTCGGCGTCCACCTCTACTGATAATACGGTGAGCTACGACGTGACCATTCCGACATTGTCATTCGTGTCCATCGTCCCCGGTCCTACGGGCAACACGCTGACTCCGACGATTCTCGGTTCGACATCTGAATCTTCGACCGTGACTTTGTACTACGACGCAAGCTGTTCGACGGCTAAGTCGGCTGCTACAGCCAACACGGCGTTCGCGGCTCCTGGTATTACGGTGACTGGTACAGTGAACACCAACGCTCCGACGACCATCTACGGCAAGGCTGTGGACGTCGTTGGTAACGTCTCTGTGTGTACGAACCTCGTAACCTATACCCACGACGGCGTAGCTCCTGTGGTGACTGGTGTTAGCTCGACTCTAGCTGATGGCTCTTACAAGGCTAGCCAGGTTGTTCCAGTGACAGTGACCTTCTCTAAACCAGTTTACGTTACCGGTATGCCAAGGCTTATCCTTGACACGAGTGCTGTGGATACACTTGTAAACTATACAAGTGGCTCAGGCACCAACACGTTGACCTTTAACTACACGGTGTTCGCGGGTGATAACTCAGCTGATTTGGCTTACGTGTCGACTGGTGCGCTGACCCTGAATGGCGGCACCATCAAGGATGTGGTCAATAACAATGCTGATTTAACGTTACCGACCCCAGGTGCTTCGGGCAGTCTGTCTGCAACTAAAGCTTTGATCATCGATACGACGGCACCGTCGATCACGTATTCGTCGATCAACCCAGTTTCTCCTGGCATGAGCCAGACGCCGCAAGTTGGAATTAACTTATCGGAGAGCGTCGCAAACGTTGCTCTTTACAGCGACTCGTCATGTGGTGCGACAATTTCAGCAGCAGGTCTATCCGGCACTGCTGGAGCAAACTCTATCACCACAACATCACTATCGGCTAATGCAGTAACGTCTATCTTTGCCCAAGCAACAGACGCCGCAGGTAACGTATCAAGCTGCTCATCCATGACCAGTTATACTCACGACAACACGGCACCAACCGTTGCGTCAGTAAGCTCCACTGCTGCCAACGGCAGCTACCGTGTGGGTCAGACGGTTCCCGTCACTGTAACCTTTACAGAGCCAGTATTTGTAGTGGGCGGTACACCACAGATGACCCTTGAAACTGGCGCAGTTGATACGGTTGCTAACTACGCATCTGGTTCAGCTACTACGACGCTAACGTTCAACTATGTCATTGCTCTTAACGACAGTTCCAGTGATCTTGACTATCAGTCGACGAGTGCTCTGACTGCGGCAGCCGCCACGATTAAAGATCTAGCTGGCAACAACGCGAACCTTGAACTTGCCGCCCTTGGCAGTGGTTCAAGCCTGGCAGGTCAGAAAGCCATCCAGATCCTGACAGCTCCACCAGTGATTACATACCAGTCCATATCACCTGCAACACCTGGCATGTCACGCACACCGACGGTGACGATGACGCTGACT
>JBIJBX010000290.1:0-2875 GCA_044344995.1 Oligoflexales bacterium
GCCGTCACAGCACCATCAGGGGCAAAAGAGTTTAACGGCAAAGCAACCTCCATGACGATCACTCTGAACACGGATGAAGCGGTTGCCGATGCAAACGACGGCGAAGATAAAATTTGCTCGGGTGGATTTGTTAAAGGGCAAGCTAAAACTTTAACAGCTGCTGACTGTCCAAACGATAAGAGCTTTAACGATAGCTACAATATTTATAAAGTTGACGGAACGAAGCTTTTCATTGGTGACTGCGGTGATTCTGGCACTGCCACCGATTGCTCAGCTCCAACCAAAAGGCCAACGACACTGCCAGAAGCATTTTTTACGAAAGCATAAGCCGTTATCCTAACGCCCAAGCTGCTGCAGAAAGGTCGAACACACTAGCGACCGACGCAAGGCTTGGGCGTTTTCATGTCTAGATTGCGCTAAAAGTGCTAGTTGACTCGCAGGAGCATTAAACTGGCAAGTCCTGACAGTCGGATGGAAGCCTCAGAAGATTTTAAACAGACACTTTCAGGGTATTTCTTTTGAAAAATCTGCTGGGTGAGGGGCTAGCTAGCTACCTTATTGGCGGAGATCCAAACCCCACTGTCTCCAATTTCGTATAAATCCATGGCATCCAGCAAAGCCTGCCACGGCAAAATATCGAATTAGCTTGCCCTCGCGCTAACATGATATTGAGGCCAACAGATCGGTCAAAAAACTGCGACTGTTAATAACAGAGTATCTCAATGCAACTGAGGGCTAAGCCATGTGTCCTGCCGGCTTCGGCTCGGCGGGTCATATGAGTTGCAACATGTGGTAAAAAACCATAAGATAGATATGGATTATGATGATTTTCAACAACTAATATGTGGAAAATAATGCATAAACGTATCCTTAACCTCATAGATTTACTTGATAAAAAGTCCTTTTTTCTTTTTGGACCAAGGGCTACCGGTAAGACCACTCTTATTGACGCCACATTGACCAACGCCTTGGTCGTCGACCTCTTGGAGGCACGGACCTTCACAAGCCTACTCAAAGATCCCGGTCGACTGGAAGAGATGATTGACGATCCCAGCCAAATCATTGTGATCGACGAAGTCCAAAAACTACCGTCGCTGCTCGATGAAGTTCACCGACTAATTCAAAAAAAACGCATCCGCTTTCTGCTGACCGGCTCGAGTGCAAGAAAACTTAAGCATGGGGCTGCCAATTTACTGGCTGGGCGCGCTCGCGAAGCAAGGCTATTCCCGCTGACGTCAGAGGAAATTCAATCATTTGATCTGAATCGTCTGATAAATCACGGCGGCTTACCGGAGATCTATGACGGAAATGAACCTGATGAGGATTTGACTGCCTATGTCGATACCTATCTGCGCGAGGAAATCAAAGCGGAAGCGGTTACAAGAAATGTCGCCGCATTCTCAGAATTCCTGGATGCCGTGGCCTTGGCCAATGGCCAAGAGGTCAATTACGAACGCTTTGCATCTGACCTGCAGGTTTCACCGTCGACTTTGAAGAATTATTTCCAAATCCTAGAGGACACACTGATCGGCTTTCGACTTCCCGGCTACACGGCCACCAAGAAAAGAAAGTCCACTACGCGCTCCAAATTCTATTTATTTGACCTGGGCGTGGCCAGACACCTAGCGAAAAACTCACGAATCATTGAAGGTAGCAAAGCCTTTGGTGATGCATTTGAGCATTTTATTATCCTAGAGATTCGTGCATGGCTGTCTTACACACGCCGTGGCGAAGACCTAAGATACTGGCGCTCAACCTCGCAGTTTGAGGTGGATGCTCTGATTGGGGAAGACGTAGCAATCGAAATAAAATCATCCGATTCGCCCAGTGAGAAACACTTAAGAGGCCTGCGTGCGTTAAAGGAAGAGGGAATATTCAAGCGCTACATCCTGGTCTGCCACGAACGCCAAAAACGCACGACGGAAGATGGCATTGAGATTCTTCCCTGGCAGCAGTTTACAAGGCTTCTTTGGGACGGGAAACTTCTGTGATTGCAGTCAGGCCACCGGATCAAGCGATAACTTGCTGGAACCGATTGCCCAGGGCGCATCAAGAAGTCACCTTGGTGGGGCCACGGACTCTCTAACGTGGCCTTTATCCGCATCAATGGTGACGACAGCATCAAGCTAGTCGGGACCGTGGAATCAGGCAAGGATACTGGCATCTGCCAAAGTTCCTGTATTGATTGGTACGGCAACACCAGACCCATCTTCCTCAAAGATCGACTCTTTGCATTGATGGGTCATGAATTGGCTGAAGTGAAGCTTAGTGATGACGCCCTGACACCAGCGGCCCGGGTGCAGATGTTTGGGCAGATAAGATAGTGCGTGAGCCGTGGTTCATAGGGACCTAAAGGCGCCAAATTTCCCTTAAAAGTGCCCAAAAAATCGACTGCGGCGATCAAAACATCTAGAGCCAATTCCAAAAAGCCGTTAAAGTCGGCAGCCTAGACTATTTCGATCAAGAAACATTGCTGGCACTTAGGACATCATGCACGACATGTCTCCCTTGAAAAACCACTCACAATTTCTTGCCAAAAATTACGCTTTGAACGCGACGAGTAGCATATGGGCTCGCCCAAACTATGAGAGTATCAAGTACAGTGATGGCGATGCGACAGAAACCAGTATTGGAAATATTCTTTCATCGACCAAAGATTTGAGTGTTTTGTCTCCTGAACTTCGCAAGCATTACACTGACTGGGCTCATCTTTATCACTTAAGTTCTTCTAGGGCTAATGTTCTGCGACCATTTAAGAGTTCTCTCAAAGGTAGCATTCTTGAAATCGGGGCTGGCTGTGGAGCGATCACGAGGTTTCTCGGCGAAAGTGGCGCAGATGTCTTGGCGCTCGAGGGAAGTCTACGGCGAGCTGGCG